>CAYWBX010000401.1:0-4159 GCA_964456015.1 uncultured Hyphomicrobiaceae bacterium
GGGCGGCACACCCGAGGTGCCCGGATTGCGCCAGTAGGTCTTCCAGCCGTCGTCAAGCTGGATCTCAACCCCGGCGAAAAGGCGCGAGGCGCCCTCCGGCGACGTGACGCTTCCTCCGATGAGCCTGACGCGAGCCGCGTGTTCGCTGGCCCAGTCGGACGCGAGTTTCGGCTCGCCGGCGAGAACGCCCGCCGAAATAAGCCCGATCAGACTTGCCGCCGCAGCCAAAGCCCGCAGCACGCCGCGTGGTGTCGGCCGCGCTCCGGGCGCATTCTCGATGAGCATCGCCTTTGCCGCCTTTCCCGGTTCGATGGCCCAAGACTTAGTACGGACCTATCGCGAGACCAATTGAACGATTTGTGACCTCTGGAAGGTGCGACGATTGTCGCTGCGCACTGCCCCGTCCCCTCCGATCAGGGCATTCCGCCCGGCTTGCGGCTGTGCGGCATCGCCTCACGGCGGACTCACGGGGAGTTTCATGGCTGTTGATCGCGCGCGATGGCATGACTTGCCCACAATAAACCCGTGAACGACTTCGAGGAGAGGGTCAGTCAATGTCGACGCGCCGTACCTTCTTTGCCCTCGCTGCAGCCGCCACGGCTTCTGCCGCGATTCTTTCAGGCGCCGCGCCCTCGCGAACTTCGGCCGCGCCGAAGAAACCGGTGGTCTTCACCGACATCGTAAAGGGGGTGGCGGTGGCCGGCTACGATCCGGTTGCGTACTTCACGGAGCGCAGGCCTGTCCCGGGCGACCCGAAGATCACAATCGAGCATGCAGGCGCCGAGTGGCGCTTTGCGAGCGAGGCGAACCGGGACGCCTTCAAGGCCGACCCGGCGAAGTACGCCCCGCAATACGGCGGCTATTGTGCCTGGGCCGTCGCCAACGGCTACACGGCGAAAGGCGATCCGCACGCCTGGACGATCGCGAACGGGAAACTTTATCTGAACTACAATAAGTCGGTGCAGCGCACGTGGGAGAAGGACATTGCCGGCAACGTCGCAAGTGGCGACGCCAACTGGCCGGCTGTGCTTGCGAAGCCCTGAACTGCTGATGATCTCTGGACATCAGCCAGCCCGGGCCGCCTCCGCCGCCCGCCGGCTCGCCGCGATGTTGTCGGCATATCGGCCGTCTCTGAAGATCGCGTTTCCCGCAACCAGGACGTCGGCCCCGGCCCTCGCGCACTGCGCGGCGGTCTCCGGATTGATCCCGCCGTCGACTTCGATGTGGATCGGCCGCGCACCGACCATCGCCCGGATGCGGGCGATCTTGTCGAGGACAGACGGGATGAACGCCTGGCCGCCGAAGCCGGGATTGACGCTCATGACGAGGATCAGATCCAGCCGGTCGAGGACATAGCCAAGCACGCCTTCCGGCGTCGACGGATTGAGCGAGACTCCCGCCTTCTTGCCGAGGCTTCGGATCAGCTGCAGCGTGCGGTCGAGATGCGGCCCGGCTTCGGCATGGACTGTGATTACGTCGGACCCGGCCTTGGCGAATGCCTCGATGTAAGGATCGGCGGGCGCGATCATGAGGTGCACGTCGAGCACCTTCCGCGTATGCGGTCTGAGCGCCGCGACGACGCCGGGACCGATGGTGATGTTCGGCACGAAGTGTCCATCCATGACGTCGACATGCACCCAGTCGGCACCTGCCGCGTCGACGGCGCGCACCTCTTCCCCGAGGCGTGCGAAATCGGCCGACAGGATTGACGGCGCAACGAGGATCGTCTTCGCCATGGCGTGCTCCCGCGGGACAGGAATGACGCCCGTGGCAGCTGCGGCCGCGGGCTTTGCGGCCTGCCTACCTGTTGAGATCGAGCCCGTCCAGGCCCTCCTGGATCTGCGCCCGGAACCGCTGGAAATCCTGCTGCGAGGTAAACCCGACAAGTTGCACGCTGCCCTGCGGATCGCCGTAGTAGTAGCCGACGAACGTGATGGGCACGCGGTCGATGGTGACATTGAACTGCATCTGCAGCACCTCGCGCCCGCCGATGCTGCGGGGCTGTTCCGAGACGATGCGCACGTCGGTTCCCGCCTGCCGGGCGTTCTCGATCGCGACCGTCTTGAGCTGCGGAATGGGGAGCGGCGTGCCTTCTGGAATGAGGACGATGAACGCGTCCTGCCCCGCCAGCTGGAACTGGACGCGGCCGTCCGGGTTCTCCGGCGTCGGACGCCATTTCTGGGGGTTGTACCAGAAGCGGAAGTTGCCGCGCCGGGTCGTGTAGGCCGTCGTCGCATCGGCCGGACGGCGGATCGGAAGCGCGTTCGTCGCCCCGGGCTGTGGCGCCGTGCCCGTCCCCTGCGGCGTCGGAAAGAGCGGCTGCAACTGCGGACGCGCCGCCTGCGGTGCAGGGGATTGCGCGGGCGGCGGTTGCGGCGGCTGCGGTCCCGGGTCCGCGAACACCCAGGTTCCGTCGCCGCGCAGGATCACCTCGCGACCGTTTTCGGTGCGAGCCCGCTGGACGGCCTGAGCAAGAGCATCGGCACCGCTCGCCAATGCCGTGAAGACGAACAAGATCGTGATTGTCTGTCGTCGCCGCATCGGCTTGATCCTCGCTGCGTGCCATGAACCAAGTCTAGCGATGGAGCCGCCGGCGTCGAGGTCCGCCGCCTGTCGATGAGCGCCTCACCCGCTGCCCTTGGTCTTGGTCTCGCCCGGCCGCGCCCTTTTTTCGAGGCATTCGATCATGGCGCCGGCCACATCGATTCCCGTGGCCTTTTCAATGCCTTCGATCCCTGGCGAGGCGTTGACCTCGAGCACCAGGGGCCCGCGCGCCGAACGCAGCATGTCGACGCCGGCGACGTTGAGGCCGATCGCCTCCACCGAGCGCAGTGCCGCTGCCGCTTCCTGCGCGGTGAGTTCGACGGGCTCCGCCGTGCCGCCCCGGTGTAGGTTGGACCGGAACTCGCCCTTGCCGCCGACCCGCCGCATGGCCGCGACGATCTTGCCGTCGACGACGAGGACGCGGACGTCCGTGCCGGCGGCCTCCTTCACAAACTCCTGCACCAGAATGTTCACGTTGGCAGCCGAGAACGCTTCGATGATCGATCTGGCGGAAGCGTCCGTTTCGGCGAGGATCACCCCCATGCCCTGGGTGCCCTCGAGCAGCTTGATGACGACCGGCGCCCCGCCGACCTCCGTCACCACGTCGCCGGCCTGCCGCGGACCGTGCGCGAAGGCGGTATTCGGCAGGCCAACCCCGGCGCGGGCGAGGAGCTGCAAGGCGCGCAGCTTGTCGCGCGAGCGCCCGATTGCCACCGACTCGTTCAGGGGAAAGACGCCCTGCATCTCGAACTGCCGGAGCACGGCGAGGCCATAGTTCGTGACCGAGGCTCCGATCCGCGGGATGACCGCGTCGTAGAGCGGCAGGGTCTTGCCGCCGTGTCGCAACAGCGGCGTGTTCGACGTGATGTTCACATGCACGTGCAGCGTATTGATCACGTCGATGGAATGCCCGCGTGCCCGCGCCGCCTCGACGATGCGGCGATGCGAGTAGAGGCTCGCGTTCCTGGCCAGCATGACGAGTTTCAAATCGGTCTCCTGAGAAGGGTTGCCGAGGCGCCGTTCGCAGCCGGACATGCCCAGGCGCGAGAGTGTTCTGCCCTCCGGCGACGCGGTGCCGGAGGCCAGAGAGCCACCAGCCGGGCCGGCGAAGCCGGACTTGCGGACGGTCCGGGGGAGAGGACGCGCGCCGCTAGGAGCCATTCGTATCGCGAACCCCATCCCCGGGAAAGGCGCTCGCGCACGTGTGTTGGTCGAGACCAGCGGGCGGCTTCGCCCCCGATCGGACGTTGTGTACGAAATGCATGGTGGATGGGGCGGCATGAGGCTCGCTCCCGTGCGCCGCCACCGCCGCGGGCATTGCATAGCGGACTGTCGGCGCAACGCTTGCCAAGCGCAAGGAATTGCCATTGATCTGCATGGATCGCTTCGCACGCCGTGGCTCGCAGCCAGCGACGGGGCTGCGCGTCGGCGCGGAGAAAGGCAGATCGACGGCCGTGCCGGGGAAGCGCCGGGGGACGACGCTGGTGCCGGCGAAGGCCTGCCCGAACCAGGCTCCCGCGTCGAGGCGCTTCAGATCGGCCAGGGTGCGTGCGCGGACGCGCCCTCGGCCGTTCGTCGTCCGTCCGAGGGTGGCGTCGTGGATGACCACCAGGGC
>CAYWBX010000402.1:0-4156 GCA_964456015.1 uncultured Hyphomicrobiaceae bacterium
GGCATGCGTGCGCACGACCGGCGCGCCGCGGCCCGCTCATCGAGCCGGCGTGTCAGCGCCGGTCTGTGCCGGCGACGCCCGCCTCGCCTGATGCGTGCCGCGCCGTGAGCTGCGCGCGGAGCCAGACGGCGACGGCGGGCAGGATGACGGCGGCGGCGACATAGATCGGACGGGCGCCATAGCGGTCGACCAGCGGGGCCGCCAATGCGACGCCCGCCGACTGGCCGCAGAACAGCGCGAAAGCGAAGATCGAGACGGCGAGCCCGCGCGCCTCGGGCGCCATCTGCGTGGCGTGCGTCTGCAGCGTGTTGTGCATCATGTAGAAGCCGAAGCCGAGGGCGAGCATGATCGCCGGCACGACAGCGAGCCCCGGCGCGGCGGCGAGCGCGAGAAAGCACGTCGACATCAAGGCGCCGCCGGCGATGACGAAGCCCCGCTCGCCGAGGCGCGCGAGCAGACGCCTGGCCGTGAGCGAATAGAGCACGGCGCCGGCGCCATAGACCGACAGCACGAGGCCGACGAGCGAAAAGCCAAGCCCCAGGCGATGGTGAAGGTCCGCGCCGATGTAGGCAAAGGCGCCGTACATGGCGAAGGCCTCGACGAAGACGGCGGCGAGCAGAACGCGCACCCACGGCCGCTTCGCGATGCCGACGACGCCTGCAGCGAGACCGGAGAGCCCCAGGCGCGATGTCGCCGGCGGCGGCTGACCGTCCGGATTGGTGCGCAGTTCGTAGAGCATCACGATGCCGGCCAGCGAATGCAGCGCGCCGACGATGAGAAACATCCGAGGCCAACCGAAGAACTCGCCGACGATGCCCCCCAAGGCCTGCCCGAGCACGATCCCCATCATCTGCGCGGACAGGAAGCGCGCCAGCACGCCCTGCCGCCGCTCGAAGGGTACGGCATCGCCGATCCAGGCGAAGGCCAGCGGAATGGCCGCGGCGGCGAAGCCGCCGGCGACAAGCCGGGCGGCAATCAGCGTCTCGAGCGTCGGCATGAAGGCCCCGAGCGCGGTCGCGATGCCGGCCGCCAGGGCAGCCACCGCGACGACCCGATACTTGCCGAGACGGTCGCCGACGGGTCCGAACGCGAGCTGCGTCAGACCGTAGCCGATGGTGAAGGCCGTGATCACGGCGGCCGCGCCGCCGACGCTCGTCGAGAACGAGAGGGCGATCTGCGGCAGGAGCGGATCGCAGGAGCGGATGTTGATGGAGCTCGCGAAGGCGGCGAGTGCCAGCGGCAGGATCGTGCGGGCCGGTACGCCGGCGGAAGGCCCGGCACTTCGGGAGGCGGTCGCAGCGGGCTCGCTCACCTGAGCGCCCCCGCACGGCGGCGCAGCGGCAGCTGCTCGTTGATCGCGCCGACGCCCATCATCACGGCCGTGAACCCGATCGCGATCGCGGCCGTCAGCGGCTCGCCCATGATGGCGCAGCCGATCACCACGCCGAATGCCGCCTTGAGGTATCCGAGGCTCGAGGCGCCGATCGAGCCGAGCGTCGCAATCAGCCTGTAATAGAGGATTACGGCGATGCCGTTGCACAGCAGCGCGCTCACGATGAGCGCCACAAGCGAGCGCGGCGACGGTGCCACGGCAAGCGGACTTTCGATGAGGAATGCGACGGCGGTCATCACCGTCGCCGAGCAGCTGTTGGCGGCCGCAGCCGTCACGACCGGCGAGATGGTTGCAAAGCGGCGACCAAACACCGCGGCGCTGCCGTAGCCCAAGGCCGACAGCACGACGACGATCTGACCGATGAGTCCCTTGTCGATGCCGGCAAGCGCGTCGATCCCGACGACCAGAATGACACCGCCGAGCCCGACGATGAGTCCGAGGACCTTCTGCCCGCTGACCCGCTCGTGGCGGGTGACCAGCAGCGTGACGATCGTTGCGAAGATCGGCGTCGTCGAGTTCAGGATCGCGGCGAGCGCGCTCGCGATGTACTGCTGCCCCCAGAGCACCATCACGCCGGGGCCGCCGCTCGTCAGAAGTCCCTGAACCGTGAAGTCCCGCCATGTCGCGAGGGCAACCGGCACCCTAAGGCCCTTTGCCCACACGATCGTCCAGAGAAACAGGGCGGCGATCCACAGCCGCGCCGCAACGCCGGTGAAAGGCGGCACCGTTTCGAGCTGGATCTTGTTGAAGGCGAACTGCGCGCCCCAGAGCACGCCAACGAAGAGGAGTGCTGCAATCTCCAGGGACTTCGCCGGCCGTGCCCGAGCCTCGTCACTCCTCGTCGTTGCGCTCATGCCGGCCGTCTCCCCGTAACCGGTCATTGGCTAGCTTGCGGGGGCGGAGCTGTCGAGCGACCTTGCGGGCCGCGCACGCTCCTGGCGCGCAGGTCAGCCATCCGCGGGCTGGGCCTTGCTACTTGCAGATCCGGCTTTCGCCGTCGCGGCCGTGCCAGGCGAGGTCCATGTGGAAGTGATCGCGATGGTTGGCGTCGTAGTTGGGGCCGAGCACGGTGGTGAAGATGGCGCACGCGCCCTGCTGCACGTGGCGCAGGAAGGCGCGCTCGCGCGGATCACCCCACCAGCCGCTCTTGACGCTGATCCAGCGACCGTCGGCGAGCATGAAGGCGGAGACGTCAAGCGCGTTGGCATAGCCGTGCTCGGAGAGCCTGGCGCCGTTGACGTGATTCATGGGTCGGCAGGCGTAGGACGCTGCGACCTTGAGCTCGATGACGGGCAGCCCGAAGTGGCGACGCGCGGCCGGCGTCACGACCGACTGAACCCAGCGCTCCACGGACGGGATCATCGGGCAGCGCAGGAGCGCCGTCGGCTGGAGCCGCACCTGGCCGCCGGCGGCGGCGGACATCTCGAAGGGGCGCAGGGCGCCGCAGTGGCCGGGACCGCCGAGCGCGGCGCGTTCGATGAGGAAGGGCGAGCGGCGCACGTGCCCCGACGCGAGACACTGGCTCTCCTCGTCAGCGCGCCACGGTTCCGGCTTCGACACGAACCGTGGCGGGGACTTGCCGCATCCCCACAGGACGAGCAGAGCGACGACCGCCGACGCAACGCTGAAACGACTACCCCACGACATGATGCGACACTAGGTCCGACATGCTTAACGGCCGGTTAACTCTTTCGGGCAGCGCGTTAGGACGAGCTCGCTGTCTAGCGGATCGGCCGGGCGGGAATTCGCCCGCCGCATGTCGGGCGGTGGCGAGCTCAAGGCAGAAGCGTGGCGTGGCACGGCGGACGCAAGGTGCGACCCGGAACGGGCACCGCAATGCCTCTCCCCAGCTCCCCGATTGTCGAATGCCGGCGTTGACCGCGCCTACCGGCCGGAGCCGCAATCGCGCCCCTTCACGCGGCTCTCAATCATCGTCACGGCAGCGTGAGGCTGGGTTCCATACCGGCCATCGGCGCGTATCTAGGGATCAGCTGGTCGCGATCGACCGGCACCTCAAGAAAAACCCTGCAAGCTTTCGAGACGATCACGGAGACACCCTGCCATGAAGACCATTGCCGCAACCTTCCTGGCCCTCGGCCTGCTCGCCGGTGCCGCCAACGCCCAGCTCCCCGGCGATTACTTCACCGGGCTCAATCAGACGGCGCCGAAGAGCGTTTTCGAGGAGATCGGTGAGACCGCACCGCTTTCGGGCGTGTTCGGCGACATCGAGCGCAACGCCCCCTGATCCAAGGCGGCGAGTTCTCCCCCCTGTCTCGCCCCGACGCGCCCGGTGGCCGAAGGTCACCGGGCGCATTGCGTGCAGGCAGCGGCGCGCGCTCGGCAAAGGCGTCGCTTCCGCGCGTCCAATCCCGTTTCACAGCGGCCCGCAAGTCGATAAAAGACCTGCAGAGTGGCTTGCCCGGGACGCACTGCGGATGCCGACATCAGTCAGGACGAGAAACGGCCGGCGTACGACGCGACGTGTTACGGCGGCGGTCGCCGCCGGCCTCCTTGTTGTTGCGACAGTCTCGCATGCCGCGAGCCTCGACGGCGAGGCAGTGGAGGTCACCAACGCATCCGAGCCCGTGCTCTGCGCCGAGAAGGACAACGTCACGCTCAACCTGGCCTCGCCCGCCGTGCGCCGCTTCAGGATCGAGGCCACCCATCCCGCCTACATCACGGGGGTTCAGCGCGCCAGCTTCGAGGCGGACTGGACCGCCTGCGACATGTCCGGCGATCCGCGGCACGCCTCCGAGGTGAAGG
>CAYWBX010000403.1:0-4149 GCA_964456015.1 uncultured Hyphomicrobiaceae bacterium
CGAGGAGATTCTCCCCTTCGAGCGCAATCGCCCCCGACGTCGGCTCGACGAAGCCGGCGATCATCTGCAGCGTCGTCGTCTTGCCGCAGCCCGAGGGACCGAGCAGCGCGACGAACTCGCCCTTCTCGACGGCAAGCGAGAGCCGGTCGACGGCGATCGTCTCGCCAAAGCGTTTGGTGAGCTCATCGAGGACGAGAAAGGACATCGGCGGTTCGCAGCGAAGTTCGGCGCAAGGGGGCGATGGCGAGGCATTCCGAGAATACGAGGAATTGGCCGCCTGGAAAGGCCCTGGTCGCCCGCGCGGGCCTCAGGTGCCGGCACCGTTCGGGGCCGCCGCCGATGCCTGGCCGCCCAGCCAGACTCACGCGCGGCTCGCCACGCACCCGACGGAACGGCCTCGATGCCAAGCGCCGCCGCGCAGCACATGCATGGTGTCACCTTCTCGCTCGGCACCATGGCCGCAACGGCGTCGAGCGAGATCCGAGCGCCTTGCAGGCGGCGGGCCGGTCTGGCACATGGCCGTTGGCAGGCATGATGCCGATAGCCCTGGGGCTTGAGCGCGCCGACAGAACCTTGCGGCCTGCCATCCCGGAAACCGCCGCTGCCGTTGCCGCAAAGCATGGGTCACCTGCGCGAGCTTGCGCGCTCTAGGCCCACCGGCACTCACGCGCTCAACGAGGCTGCCGCACGCTTCCAGCACAATTGAGGGCGACCGGCGCCACCATCCTTACCGCTCCACCTCGCGGTTCCAGCGCTTGGTCCACTCCTCGCGGTGCTGGTTGATGGTCTCCCAGTCGAACACGGTGACGAGCTTCGCCCGCTCGCCGACCGGCGCCATCTTAAGCTCCGGCATGTTGACGTCGACCTTGGTGTTCACGGGACCGTTGCCCATGACCTTCGCAAGCTTCGTCTGAACCTCAGCTGAGACCATGGTCTTGATGAACTCGTGCGCCGCCGGGTCGATCTTCGGCTTGGCGACCGGGCATGCCGAGGCGAGCAGGATCGGCGCGCCTTCCTTCGGATAGACGAAATCGACCGGAAAGCCCGTGTTGGCGAAGGCCTGCACGCGGCCCGTTCCCCAAACCGCGATCACGGCCTGGCCCGACTGGAAGAGCTCGGTCATCTTGCCGGGCGAGGGCTCGTAGACGAGCACGTTCGGGTTGATCTTCTCCTTCATCACCTTGAAGCCCGGCTCGATGTTCTTCTCGCCGCCGCCGTTCATGCGCGCGAACTGAATGAGCGTGTAAAGCCCGTAGGTGTTGTTGATCGGCGGCATCACGAACACCTTCTTGAACTTCGGGTCCGCGAGATCGTTCCACGACGTCGGGATCGCCCAGCCCTTTTCCTTGAACACCTTCGTGTTGACCATGAAGCCGGTACCGGTCTGGCCGACGGCGACGGCCTTGTCGCCCTTGAACAGCGCGGAGGGGTAGAGATCCGCCTTGTTGAGCCCTTCGATCGGCGCGCAGAAGCCGAGCGCGATCGCCTGGTACATCGGTCCGTCGTCGACGATCGCGACGTCGATCACCTGGTTCGATTTCTGCGCCTGAAGCTTGGCGATGGTGTCGGTGGAATTACCGGGCGTGTACTCGATCTTGACGCCATGCTTGGCCTCGAAGGCCGGGAACACCTCCTTCCGGAGCGTCGCCTCCCAGGAGCCGCCGTAGCCGGCGACCGTCAAGGTCCGCTGTGCCGATGCTTCGCTGGCGATGAGCGCCAAGGCCAAGCCCGCGCCGAGGCTTGCAAGCCTGATGTGTGACAGCATGGTGCTCCTCTCATTCGTCCGGGTTGCCGCGATGGTTGTTAAACGGTCGCACGCACGCTCGCCGGGCGTCAATTGCGCGCCGCGCACGGCCCCCCTGTGCCCTTCGCACGCGGCACGCCACCTATCCCCGGGAAGGTCGTGGCGGCGTCATCCGCATCCCTCGTCGCGCCGCGGGCCGAGGCCGGACAGCCTCGCGCCGCCTCGAGGAGCTTGAGCCGGACGCGCGCTGCGTGCAGCATCGCCCGGCAAGGGCCCACTGTCGCGCGAAAGGACATGCCATGCAGGAGTTGGCGACCGGCTACGGCTTGCTCGAAGGTCCGGTCTGGGACCCGGCGGCAGGCCTCTACTTCTCGGACGTGCTCGGCGGAGGAATCTACCGGCTCGATCCGTCGGGCGCCGTCACCACCGCGGTGCCGAAGCGCCGCGGCGTCGGCGGCATGGCGCTGCATGCGGCAGGCGGCCTCGTCGCGGGCGGCCGCGACATCGTGCACGTGAGCCTTGCCGACCTTTCCATGCGCACGCTGCTCGATGCCGCGACCGCCGACGGCGCCGCCGGCTTCAACGACCTCACCACCGACGCGAAGGGCCGCGTCTATGTCGGCTCGCTCGCTTTCAACATCTTCAAGGGCGAGGCGATGCAGCCCGGCAACCTCTACGTCATCGACACCGATGGCCGCGTCCGGCGCATCTCGGACGGCATTCTTGTGACCAACGGACTGGCCTTCTCCGCCGACGGCAAGCGTCTCTTTCATGCCGACGCCCGCCGCGAGCTCATCCGCGTCTACGACGTCGCCGAGGACGGCTCCGTCGGCCACTGGCGCGCGTTTGCGGCAACCGGCGCCGGCAGCGTGCCCGACGGCCTCAAGGTCGCCGCCGACGGCTCGCTCTTCGTCGCCGACGCCCGCGGCGGCCGCGTCATGGTGATCGACGCGCAAGGCCGCCACGTGCGCGACATCAAGGTGCCGCGACCGATGGTGACGAGCGTCTGCTTCGGCGGCGGCGATCTGCGCGACCTCTACATCGTCACCGGCTCGCGCGACGGCCCGGGCGAGCGGTGCGGCAGCATCTATCGCGTCCGCTCCGACGTCGCCGGCGTGCCGATGCACCCGGCCCGCGTGTGAAAGAGCGCACGAGCCTTGCCTGAGGAGCGCGTGCTCATGCTTGGCATGCCGAGCCGTCGCCGCATCGTCGCCAGCCTCGGCGGGCTGATGCTCGCTGTGCCCCGGCTGCCCGCGCGCGCCCAGACCGCCGCCGAGCCCTTCCCGCGGTGGGTCGAGCGTTTTCGCGACCGGGCCCGCGCCCGCGGGGTTTCGGATTCCACCTATGCGCGGGTCATAGGCTCGGTGAAGCCCGACACCTCCGTCTATGCCTTCGACCGCGCGCAGCCGGAGTTCCAGGAGAAGCTCTGGCAGTATCTCAACCGCCGCGTCTCCGAATGGCGCATTCTGGTCGGCCGCGAGCGCGCCAGGGAACACGCGCCGCTCCTCGCGCGCATCGAGCGTGATTTCGGCATCGACCGGCACATCATGCTCGCCCTGTGGGGCATGGAATCGGCCTACGGCGACGTCATCGACAACCCGAAGCACATGCGGCCCGTGATTCCGGCGCTTGCGGCCTTGGCGTGGGGCGAGCCGCGGCGGCGGCGCTACTGGGAGCAGGAGCTTCTCAATGCGCTCGTTCTGATCGAGCGCGGATGGGGACGGCCCGCCGAGATGGTCGGCTCCTGGGCCGGCGCCATGGGCCATACGCAATGGATGCCCGAGGTCTGGCTCAATGCCGGCCTCGACTACAACGGCGACGGTCGCGTCTCCCCGTTCGGCCCTCCCGACGATGCGCTCGCCGGCACCGCACGCTATCTGCGCGATCGCGGCGGCTACCGCCCGGGCGAGGCGTGGGGCTATGAGGTTCGCCTGCCCGCAGGGCTCGCCGCTCCAGGACCTTCCGTCGAGGCGCCCGTGACGAGCTGGATCAGCCGCGGCGTCGTGCGCGCCGACGGCAAGCCGTTTGCACGCACTGCCGAGCGCGCCAGGATCTGGCAGCCCGTCGCCGGCGGTCCCTCGTTTCTGGTCACGCGAAACTTCAGCGCCGTGAAGTCCTACAACCCAGCCAATGCCTATGCGTTGGCCGTGGTCCATCTCGCGGATCGCATCCGCGGTGACGGCCCCTTCACGCAACAGTTCCCGGGCGGCGAGCGGGCGCTGACGCTCGCCGAGCTCAAGGAGGTGCAGCGACGGCTCACCGCACTCGGCTTCGACACCGACGGCACCGACGGCCGCGTCGGTCGCGACACCATGCGCGCCGTGCGCGCGTTCCAGATCAAGGCGGGACTGACCCCGGCGGACGGCTACGCCGGGCTCAAGGTGCTCGCCAAGCTGCGCGAGCGG
>CAYWBX010000404.1:0-4148 GCA_964456015.1 uncultured Hyphomicrobiaceae bacterium
CGTGCGTTCGGCCGTGGCGCGCGGCAGCATCGCATACTCGGCCGTCACCCAGCCGCGCCCCTGTCCCTTGAGCCAGGGCGGCACGCGCTCCTCGAGGCTCGCCGTACACAGAACGTGCGTGTTGCCGAACTTGATGAGGCAGGAGCCTTCCGCATGCATGGATACGGCGCGCTCGATGGAAACGCGGCGCAACTCATCCGGCTGACGTTTGGAGGGGCGCATCAGGGCAGAACTCTCGGGGATGGTCGATCGTGGTTTCGTGGCCGGCACGCTAAGGGAGCGACAGGCCCGCGGCACCCCGAAAGCGACACGGCGGGGGCGGCCGCCGGCGGACGCCGGCCGCAGCCCGCAGGCGCCGTCCGGGCCGCGGCCTGTCTCGCCCGAGCGTGCGCGGTCTCAGGCGCGCGCCCACAGGCGCCGCGAGGCGATCTCGGCGCCGCGAACGAGACTCTCGAGCTTGGCGACGGCCACCTTGGCATCGACCATCTGGTCGCCGGCATAGGCGGCAAATCCCGAGTCGGTCGAGGCGATGACGCGTTCCTTCCCGACGACGGAGGCGAAGCGCTCGAGCCGCTCGGCGACCACTTCCGGGTGCTCGACGTAGTTGTTGGTGACGTCGATGACGCCGGGGGCCAGCACCTTGTCGTCCGGCAGGCGGATGCGGCGGAACACGTTCCAATCGTGCTGATGGCCGGGGGTGGCCGCCTCGATCAGCAGTTGCGAGGGGCGCCCTTTGAGGATCACCGGCAGGATCTTCTCGAGGGGAATGTCGTGGGTGTGGGGCCCCTCGTAGTTGCCCCACGAGACGTACATGCGCATGCGCTCCGGCGGCAGACCGGCGAGCGCGTGGTTCAGCGCCTCGACCTGCTCGTGCGCGTGATTGAGGAAGGCGGTGTCGCTTGCATGCTTGAAGATGGTGTGCCGCCCCATGGCGAGGTCGGGGCAGTCGATCTGCAGGTCGAAGCCGGCGTCGATGATGGCCGCATATTCGACCCGCATGGCGGCGGCAAGCGCCTCGAGGTAAGCGGCGTGGGTCGGATAGTACCGGTTGGGGTGGAAGATCGCGATGAGCCCCGGTGAGGCGGCGGTGAGGAACGCGCCGTTCGGCCGGTGGCGCGCTGTGGCGGCCTTGAGCCGGCGAATGTCGGCCTCGACCGGGGCGCGCGTCCTGATGCTGACGGGCCCGGTGCAATTCGGACGCTGGAACTTGGCGGGAGAGGCGCGCCGCCGCCGCGTGTGCTCGGCAGCGCCCGGAAACTCGTCGAGGTCGGCCGGCGTCACCAGCGGGCTGTTGCCCGAGAATCCCGTGAGCCGGTGCCGGATGTAGCTGGCGTAGGTGATCTTCGAGAACTCACCATCGGAAACGATGTCGATGCCGATGCGCTTCTGCAGCTCGACCGCGACATCGATCGCATCGCTGATGACGGCATCGAACAGCTCCTCCGCCACCGGCTCGCCCCGGTCCTCGGCCTCGACGACGTCGGCGACCATCGCCGACCGGGGCAGGCTTCCGACATGCGTCGTCGGGATTCGATCGATCCTGATCATACCGCTCTCCCACACGTCGCGGCCTCGGGGCCGGAGTAATTTCCAAGCATATCATCTTCGCCGACCCGAGAAGCATCGGCATCCGAGATTCGCCGGTGCAGGTCGCCGCGGCCTGACGGCCGGGCGAACGGCGCGGGGGGGCCGGGAGCGCCCCGGGCATGGCCCGGCGTGGCCCATGCCGTCGCCTCAGGCCGCTTGTCGCGCAGGCATGACTGGAAATCAAAGCCGAGTTGTGTCCCGATTGCGGGCATCAGCGGAGCACGCAATTGCGGAGAGTGTCATGCCGGGTCCGAGACTTGCAGGGAAAGTGGCCTTCATCACCGGGGCGGGTGGTGGCATCGGCCGCGCCACGGCCGAACGCTTCGTCGAGGAGGGGGCCAAGGTCGTCGTCGCCGAGATCAACCGGGAGCTCGGCGAGGCGGCCGCCGCCGCGGCGCGCGCGAGGGCGGGAAACGGGGGCGGCGATGCGCATTTCGTGCATTGCGACGTCACCGACAAGGCGAGCGTGACGGCCGCCGTTGCCGAGGCCGTTCGCCGCTACGGCAAGCTCAACGTGCTGCATAACAACGCCGGCGGTTCGACGCCGCAGGACGGCCCGGTGACCGAAGCCCCGGAGGAGGAGTTCTGGCGCGTCATCAAGCTCGACCTCTACGGCACGTTCCTGTGCTCGAAAATCGCAATTCCCGAGATCGCGCGGGCCGGCGGCGGCTCGGTGATCAACATGGCCTCGAACCTGGCGCTCATGGCGGTGGCGGGACGCGCCTGCTACAGTGCGGCCAAGGGCGGCGTCGCCTCGCTGACCCGTGCCATGGCGCTCGATCACGCCAAGCAGAAAATCCGGGTCAATGCCATCGCGCCCTCGGCGACACTCACGGACCGCGTGCGCAAGCTCATGGCGGGCAATCCGGCGTTGGCCCGAATGAGCGAAAGCCACTTGCTGGGGCTCGGTCTGCCGATCCACATCGCGGACATGGCGGTCTATCTCGCCTCGGACGAGGCGGCAATCACCACCGGCCAGGTGATCCCGGTCGACAGCGGCGTCACCATTTACTGATTTTTCACCGTGGGCGCGAAATGCTGTGCTCCCGGTCGCAATCCTGCCTTTCTGCGGAACTAGGATGCAAGGGCGGCCAGGGGCGGGCCAGCGCGGCTGCAGGAGTGGTTCGGGGGTTCATGCGTCGGTTAGCGTACAGCGTTGCACTGGCCACCAGCTTCGCCGCCATGCAGGCGACGGCCGAGATGCCCCGGCTCGCGGATCGTGACCTGCGCGAGTATATCGCCGGCAAGACCATTCACCTCGACACCCGCATCGGCACCATCCCGATCACCTACCATGCCGACGGCACGCTCGTTGGGCGGGTCTCGGGGGTTGCGCTCAGGACCTACCTTGGCTCCGAAAGCGATCGCGGCCGCTGGCATGTCCAGGGGGAGCGGATTTGCCAGAGGTTCTTTCGCTGGCTCGGCGGCGAGACCGCCTGTGTCGTCTTCCGTCAGGAAGGGCGCCGGATCAGTTGGCGCCGCGACGACGGCATGACCGGCACGGCAACGATCGCGGCGAACGACGCGCCGCTGCTTCCGCCGCCTGTGGCGGGCCTCGGGCTGAAAGCGCCCCCGCCGCCGCCACCCGAGCCGGCTGCAGGTTCCGCTGCGGCGGCGCCGGCGATCGAGACGGCAGCGCTCGCGGACGACGCCGACACGCCACCGCTGATCGAGCCGCCGCGCCGGCTCACAGCGGAACGCCCGCGTGCCATGCTGGCGGGCGCCTCGCTCGGCAGCGCATTCGCCTCCGGCATCCTGCGCAAACGTGCGCCACCGCCCTCCGAGCCTTCGCCCTTCGATGCCCCTGCCGTCGCTGAAGTGAGCGCCTTGCTCGAACACGCGCACGGCGTCGCCATCAGGCAGCGCGACCAATCCTGGTGCCGACAGTCCTTCGAGAGCGTGCCCGCCGGCCTGCCGACGCTGGTCGCGCTCAGCCTTGCGGCTGCGGCGGAAAGCGCCAGCGACGCCGAGGGGCCGTGCGTTGGCGGCAAGCCGCATCTGATCGAGGCCGCAATCAGCGCCGTCGTGGCCCGGTGAGCGACCGGCGACGCTTCAGCTCTGCCCGTACATCACCTTGCCGGCGACCGGCAGATCGACGGTGAGGATGTGGCCCGACTCGGATTCGGTCATGTAGAGCCGCTTGCCCTTGAACGCGGCGTTGGTCAGCGAAAGACCGACCACGGGATCGATGAAGTGCGTCGGCCGCCCGAGGCGGTCGAAGCGCCAGCAGCCAAGTCCTGCGTGCGCGACGATGATGCCGCCTTCCTCGTCGAGCGCCATGCCATCGGGGCCCGAGAGGCCACCGGAGAGCTGAATGGCTACGCCGACCTTCGAGAGGGCGCCGTCGATCATGATCGGCAATCGCCACACCGCATTGGCGCGCGTGACGGCGACATAGAGGACTTTCTCGGCGAGGTCGAGGACGAGGCCGTTCGGGCTCGGGATGGTGTCGATCAGGCACTCGAGCCGGCCGGCCGCCGAGTAGCGGTAGACGCGGCCGGTCGGATCGTGGAGCCCCGTCTGCCCAGGGTCGGTGAACTAGAGGTCAACCTTCATGGCGA
>CAYWBX010000405.1:0-4144 GCA_964456015.1 uncultured Hyphomicrobiaceae bacterium
GAGGCAAACAGCGGATGCGGCTCGAAAGGCCGCGACTTCAGCTCCGGGTGAAACTGCACGCCGATGAACCACGGGTGGTCCGGATACTCGATCGTCTCCGGCAAGAGGCCATCGGGGGAGACGCCGCAGAACCGCATTCCTGCCGCTTCGAGGCGCTCGCGGTAGCGCATGTTGACCTCGTAGCGGTGGCGATGGCGCTCGAAGATGCGCGTCGTACCGTAGATTGCAGCGATCCGGCTGCCGGCCTCGAGGCGCGCTTCGTAGGCGCCAAGCCGCATGGTGCCGCCGAGGTCGCCACCGGCGCGCCGGCTCTCGAGCTCATTGCCGCGCATCCACTCGGTCATGAGGCCAACGACGGGCTCTTCGGTCGGTCCGAACTCCGTCGAGGACGCCGCCTTGATGCCGACGAGCGTGCGCGCGGCCTCAATCACGGCCATCTGCATCCCGAAGCAGATGCCGAAATAGGGAACCTTGCGCTCACGCGCGAAGCGGGCGGCCAGGATTTTGCCCTCCGCGCCGCGCTCGCCGAAGCCGCCGGGCACGAGGATGCCGTGCACGTTCTGCAGATAAGGCGCCGGGTCCTCGCGTTCGAAGACCTCGCTCTCGATCCACTCGAGATTGACACGGACGCGATTGGCGATGCCGCCGTGGACGAGCGCCTCGACCAGCGATTTGTAGGCATCCTTGAGGCCGGTGTACTTGCCGACGATGGCGATGGTGACCTCGCCCTCGGGGTGCGCAATGCCTTTGGAGATCGTCTCCCAGCGGTCGAGCCGCGGGGCCGGCGCGCCCTCGATGCCGAAGGACGCCAGCACCTCGCCGTCGAGCCCTTCCCGGTGATAGGCGAGCGGCACGTCGTAGATCGAGGCGACGTCGAGCGCCTGAATCACCGCCGATTCCCGCACGTTGCAGAAGAGCGCGATCTTCCGCCGCTCCGCCTTCGGCACCTCGCGGTCGCAGCGGCACAGGAGAACGTGCGGCTGGATGCCGATCGAGCGCAGCTCTTTCACCGAGTGCTGCGTCGGCTTGGTCTTCAGCTCGCCGGCCGACGGAATCCACGGCAGCAGGGTGAGATGGACATAGACCGCGTGGTTGCGCGGCAGATCGTTGCCGAGCTGGCGGATCGCCTCGAAGAACGGCAGCCCCTCGATGTCGCCGACGGTGCCGCCGACCTCGACCAGCACGAAGTCGATGCCGTCGTTGCCGGAAAGAACGAACTCTTTGATGGCGTTGGTCACATGCGGGATCACCTGCACGGTGCCGCCGAGATAGTCGCCGCGCCGCTCCTTGGCGAGGATCTCCTGGTAGATGCGGCCGGTGGTGATGTTGTCGGAGCGCTTCGCCGGGACGCCGGTGAACCGCTCATAGTGACCGAGATCGAGATCGGTCTCGGCGCCGTCGTCGGTGACGAAGACCTCGCCGTGCTGATACGGGCTCATCGTGCCCGGATCCACGTTCAGGTACGGGTCGAGCTTGCGGAGCCGGACCGAATAGCCACGTGCCTGCAGAAGTGCTCCGAGAGCCGCTGAAGCCAGCCCTTTGCCGAGCGAGGAGACCACGCCGCCGGTGATGAAGATGTACCGCGCCATGGGCCTCAAGAATACACCGGCGCGGAGCGATTCGAAGAGGAGATTCCGCGATTCCCCCTGCGACAGCATGTGGCGAGGCGCGCCGGGCCAGGCCGTCCCGTCCCGCGCCCGCCCGCTCAGCGATGGCTGTCTGTGCCCGCGGCGCCGGCCGCTGCCGGCTTCGGCTTCAGCCGCCGCACCCGGACGGCGACGATGCGGTTGCGCTGCTTCCTGACGATTTCGAACCGGTAGCCGTAGAACGTGAACGCCTGGCCGACGTCGGGGATCGTCTGCGCCTCGTGCATGATGAGCCCGGCAACGGTGGTCGCGGCCTCGTCGGGCAGATCCCAGTCCATCGCGCGGTTGAGATCCCGGATGGGCAGCGTGCCCTCGACGCTGACCGATCCGTCGGCCTGATGACGGATCGACGGCTCGTTGGTGTCGTGCTCGTCCGCGATCTGGCCGACGATCTCCTCGAGGATGTCCTCCAGCGTGACGAGGCCCTGCACCTCGCCGTACTCGTCGACGACGAGCGCGAGCTGGGCCTTGCGCTTCAGGAACTGGCCAAGCTGGGCCTTGAGGCTCGTCGTGTCGGGGACGAACCAGGGCGGCGAAATGATCGTCTCGATGTCCAGCGTCTCCGGCTTCCAGTCGGCCCGTTGCAGCGCGGCGAGCAGATCCTTGGTGTGCAGCACGCCAATGATGTTGTCGGGTTCGCCCTTCCAGACCGGAACGCGCGAATACTGGCTGTTCAAGACCTGCGCGACGATCGTGGATGGGGGTTCGGCGGCGTTGATCGTCTCCATCTTGGTTCGGTGCACCATGACGTCGAGCACCTGCAGGTCCTTGAGGTCGAGAATGCCGCCGAGCATGGCGGCGTCCGCCTCGGCAACAGCGCCGCCCTTGCGCTGCAGATCAATGGCGCCGCGGATTTCCTCGTCGGCGGCGAGAATGTTCGCGGCATCGTCGCGCTGCGTCGGCGTCAGCCTGAGGAAGAACCGGACGATGAACTGGATGCCGGTCGTAAAGGGCGAAAGAATCCAGATCAGGGCGCGCATGATCGGGGCGACGAAAAGCGCCGTGCGATCGGCCCAGGCGAGCGCATAGGTCTTTGGCAGGACGGCCGCGAAGATGACGATCAGCGTCGTCATGACCACGGTGGCGTAGACGATGCCGATCTCGCCGACCATGGCGACGGCAAGGGTCGAGGCGAGCGCGGCGGCGAGCACATCGACCATGGTGTTGCCGAGAAGCACGGCACCGATCAGCTTTTCGGGCGATCTGAGCAGGCGATTGACGAGCGCGGCCCTGTGGTTGCCCTCGATCTCGAGCGCATGCATCCGGGCACGGGAGGCGGCGGTCAGCGCCGTCTCGCTGCCGTTGAAGAAGGCGGACAGCAACAACAGCAGAAGGATGGCGCCGAGCAGGGCTAGGATCTCAAGAGACATGGCACGGTCGCTGTATTCTCGGATCGGGAAGGCTTGTCATCGGGCTCCACGGCGGCGCGGCAGGAGAGAGGCGCATCATGGCGCCGCGGTTTCGGCTGAGAGGAAGTCCTTGAGATCGACGATGTCGACGTCGCGGGTGATGAACGCCTCGCCAATGCCGCGCGCGAGAATGAACGTCATGCGTCCGGCGCGCACCTTCTTGTCCTGCGCCATCAGGGCGAGGAGCTGATCGACCCCGGGCCGCTCTGCGCCCGGGATGTCGCCGATCCGGGTCGGCAGCCCGACGGCGGCGAGATGGCGCGCCACGCGGTCCGCCGTTCCAGGCGGACACAGCTGCAGCCGCTCGGAGTATCGAAAGGCCTGGGCCATGCCGATCGCCACGGCCTCGCCGTGCAGGAGCCGGCTCGAGTAGCCGGCCCAGGCCTCGAGCGCGTGGCCGAAGGTGTGGCCGAGGTTGAGCAGCATCCGGTCGCCGGTCTCGGTCTCGTCGCGGGCGACGATCGCCGCCTTGGCCTTGACGCTCGTTGCGACCGCCGCGACCAGCGCAGTCGCGTCGTTGCCGAAGAGCGAACGCCAGTGGGCCTCGAGCCAGCCGAAGAAGGCGGCGTCGCCGAGCAGACCGTACTTGACGACCTCGGCATAGCCGGCGCGCATCTCGCGGGCGGGAAGCGTCGCGAGCAGGTCGGTATCCGCGAGGACCAGGCTCGGTTGATGGAAGGCGCCGATCAGGTTCTTGCCGTGCCGGCTGTTGACGGCGGTCTTGCCGCCGACGGAGCTGTCGACCACGTCGCTGCGCTCGAGGCCGAGCTCGAGCAGACGGTCGCAGACGTGGGCCAGCTGATCGAAGTTTTTGGTCGCCTCGCCGGGCGGTAGAACGACGCTGCCCACGAGGAAGCCGTCCTCCCCGAGTGCCGCCGTGAGCGCCGGCAAGTGGCGCGCGGCGACGTTCTCGTCCGTCACGATGGCGGCCCTGCGGGCGCCCGTGCACGCGCGGATACGGTCGCCGGCGGCTGCCAGCAGGTTCGAGCCAACCCACACCTCGTAGCTGCGCTCAGCCAGCGCGACCGGGATTACGGCCGGCGCGGCCGGTCTATCGAACGACGGCGGCTCGTCACCGGATTGAGGCGT
>CAYWBX010000406.1:0-4142 GCA_964456015.1 uncultured Hyphomicrobiaceae bacterium
GGCCAGGGAGGCAGGCATCGAAGCCTCGATGCTGCGCGGAACCGGTCCCCACGGCAGGATCATCGCGCGTGACGTCGATGCGGCGAAGAAGTCGGGCGGGGCCGTCGCAACACGGCAGCCGACGCAACCCGTACAGTCCTTTGCGGTGGCGGCGGAAACGCCGAGCGCGCTGCACGTGGCGGCGATGCCCGACGAGAAGATCCTGGCGCTCTATGACAAGGCGTCCTACGAGGTCGTGCCGCACGATGGCATGCGCCGCGTCATCGCGCAGCGTCTGACCCAGTCGAAGCAGACCGTTCCGCATTTCTACATGTCGGTGGACTGTCGCCTCGACAACCTGCTGGCGGCGCGCGAGCGCATCAATGCCGCCTCGCCGAAGGATGGACCACGCGCCTACAAGCTCTCGGTCAACGACTTCGTCATCAAGGCGCTGGCGCTGGCGCTGCAGCAGGTGCCGGCGGCGAACGCGACGTGGACCGAGGCCGGGATGCTGCGTCACCGCCATTCCGATGTGGGCGTCGCGGTCGCGGTCGAAGGGGGCCTCTTCACGCCGATCATCCGCCACGCGGAACTGAAGACCCTTGGCGAGATTTCAAACGAGATGAAAGACCTTGCCGAACGCGCCCGCAAGCGTCGGCTGGCGCCGCACGAGTATCAGGGCGGCACGACGTCGATCTCAAATCTCGGAATGTTCGGCATCAAGAGTTTCGATGCCGTCATCAATCCACCGCACGCGACCATCCTTGCGGTTGGCGCCGGAGAGAAAAGGCCGATCGTTGTCGGGGACCAGATCCAGGTCGCGACCATCATGTCAGCCACGCTCTCGTGCGATCACCGCGTGGTCGACGGAGCGGTTGGCGCCGAGCTGCTCAACGCTTTTCGCGCCCTGATCGAAGACCCGGTTCGAATGCTGGTGTGAAGGGGGCGCGGCACCGGTGCCGTGCCGCTCGCGCCGACAAAGCGGAAAACCGCTGGCGCGGGACGGCACTTGCGGAGCAGGAGCGCATCCGTTGCCACATTGCCACAGAGGCTGTTTTTCGCCGATCCCGTCATGGCAGCGGCAATTCAGTTGGGGCTAAGTGGGTCCGGTGGCTTGTGGCCGGGGCGGGCTCAGCCGTATGAGACTGCAACCAGTGGGGAAGCAGAATATCTCGGGGATTTCGAGGGATACCGTCCATGCTCAGGAAGAAACTGCCTCTGGCGTTCGTGTCGCTCGGTCTCGCGTTGTCCATCGCCGGCTGCGCCAACGACAGCCTGTTCGGAAATTCGGGCGAAACGGCTGCTTTGCCGGCGAAGCCGGCGATCGATCCGGCGTGTGCGCCGCTCGCGGCCAAGATCGACGATCTGCGCCGCGAAGGCGTCGCCGATCGGGTGGAGCAGGCGGCAACGGGCAAGGGGGCGACGGTGAGCGTGAAGCGCGAATCGCTCGCCAAGGTGGCTGAACTCAACAAGGCCAACGCCGAATTCCAGCAGAAATGCTCTGCGTACTCGCCGGCGCCCGGCGCGGCAAAGCCAGCGACGGTCTCCTACGGCGTGGTTTCTGCGGCGCCGACGAGGACGGCGGCGGTCGCGAAGAGCCCTGCCGCGAAGCCGAAGGCCTCGCCGCCGGCCGTGTCCGATGCCGCATCGGATCAGGCCAAGAAGCCCGAATAAGCGGGGGCGGAAACGACGCGCGAAAGGGGTGCTGAACGTCGCAGGACGATGGTTCGTGCAAGGCAGCAGCGGCGGACAAATGGGGAAGCAGAGGGTGCGGGGTGGGGAGGCCGGCACGGCGTCAGATGAAGCAGGAGTTTTGAGGATGGTCCCGTTGCTTCGTATGGGGGCAGGCTTGATGGCCGCGGTCTTGCTCGTCGGGTGCGCGGCCCAAAGTGCGCCCGGGGGCGATCCGGGCGCGCGGCCTCTCCCGCCCGGGCAGACTTGCCAATCGATCCGGTCGGAACTCAACAAGCTTGATGCGCGCGGCGTCCCGGCGAAAGTAGAGGCCGTGAGCGCCGGGCGCAGGGTGTCGGCTCAGGATCGTGCCGACGCCGACCGGTACAACCAGCTCCTCAACAGCTATCTGGGTGCGCGCTGCCACGTCTGACTTTGGGGATGTGCAGTCCTGCGCGACGCCCTTGGTTGCGGGCGGGAGAATGGGCTGAGACGCGAACAGGCGACGCCAGCCAAACCAGAGTTCCGCGGCGGGGACGCGCGCGCCGGCCCGGCGACCTGTACAACCTGATGGTGGCGGGAACAGCAAGCCGCTTGTGATTCCAGGCGGCAGCGGCAATAAAATATCAGGGCTCCGGCGGCAAACCGGGGCCCTTGTCGTTGGGCATATCCCAGCGCGCTGTCAGACGGCACACATCAAGAGACGCGACAGTCCGTCGCCGCTCGGAGGCATCATGTCCGATACCAGTTTCGACATCATCGTCATCGGTGCTGGGCCCGGCGGCTATGTCGCGGCGATCCGCGCGGCGCAGCTCGGATTCAAGACGGCGATCGTTGAACGGGAACATCTGGGCGGCATCTGTCTGAATTGGGGATGCATCCCGACGAAGGCGTTGCTGAGGTCGGCTGAGGTCTTCCACTATGCAACCCATGCCCAAAGCTACGGGCTTGTGCTGAACGGCTCGGTCACGGCCGACGCGTCGGCAATCGTCAAACGCTCGCGGGGCGTGGCAGCTCAGCTCAACGGCGGCGTCGGCTTCTTGCTGCGCAAGAACAAGGTCGCGGTGATCTGGGGCGAGGCGACGATCGACCGGCCAGGGGAGATAAGCGTTCGCGCGCCGACCAAGGCGGCCGTCCAGCCGCAGGCGGCGCCTCCCAAAGGCACTCTCGGCGCCGGAAGCTATCAGGCGAAGCACATCATTGTCGCGACCGGGGCGCGGCCGCGCGTCCTGCCAGGGCTCGAGCCCGACGGGCGGCTTGTCTGGACATACTTCGAGGCCATGGTGCCGCCGGCCATCCCGAGGTCGCTGCTGGTCGTTGGGTCGGGAGCAATCGGCATCGAATTCGCCTCGTTCTACCGGACACTCGGCGCCGATGTGACGGTCGTCGAGCTTCTCCCGCAGATCCTTCCGGTTGAGGACGCCGAGATTGCCGCGCACGCTCGCAAACGATTCGAAAAGCAGGGGATGCGCATCTTGACCGGGGCGAAGGTCGAAAGACTCGAGCGGCTGAATGACAGGGCGGTCGCGACCATCGTCGACGGCAAGGGCCAGACAACTCGGGCGGAGGTCGAACGCGTGATCTCGGCTGTGGGCGTTGTCGGAAATGTCGAAGGGCTCGGCCTCGAGAGGCTTGGCGTCCGCAGCGAGAAGGGCACCATTGTCACGGATGGCTACGGCCGCACGAGCGTTGCCGGGCTCTATGCCATCGGCGACGTCGCCGGCGCGCCGATGCTCGCGCACAAGGCGGAGCACGAGGGTGTCGTGTGCGTTGAGGCCATCAAGGGGCTGCCCGTGCATGCCCTCGACAAGTCCCGTATCCCGGGCTGCACCTATTGCCATCCGCAGATTGCGAGCGTTGGTCTCACCGAAGCCAAGGCGAAAGAGCAGGGCCGGGAGGTGCGCATCGGCCGCTTTCCTTTCCAGGGAAACGGCAAGGCGATCGCGCTCGGCGAGCCGGAGGGGTTGGTCAAGACCGTGTTCGATGCCAAAACCGGACAGCTTCTTGGCGCGCACATGGTGGGAGCCGAGGTGACGGAGCTGATCCAGGGATTTGTCGTCGCCATGAATCTCGAGACGACCGAGGAGGAGCTGATGCACGCCGTTTTCCCGCATCCGACGCTCTCCGAGACGATGCACGAGAGTGTGCTCGATGCCTTCGGCCGGGTCATCCACATCTAGAGCTGTGGCGAACGGGTGTTTGAGAAGCTCGTGCGCGGCCCGGTCGATTGGGCGCGGTGCGCGTCAGGACAGCCGGCGATAGTAGATCCGCGTGCTGCAAAGGCCTCCATGCGGCCAGAGGGCGAAGTCCGGGATCGTCCCGGCGTGGACCCAGCCCAGGCGTACATACAGTCGCTCGGCCGTCTCATCCGCGGTGTCGAGCACGAGTAGCGTCTTGCCCGCCTCACGGGCGACATCCTCGGCGAGCCGCAGCATGGCCTCGGCCAGGCCACGCCGGCGGGCGCTGCGATGCACCAGCATCTTCGAAATCTC
>CAYWBX010000407.1:0-739 GCA_964456015.1 uncultured Hyphomicrobiaceae bacterium
AAAATCATGGCGAGCTGAGGCGTCGCCACCCACCAGAGGAATATTGGCGTCGCTGCGGCGCCAACGAGCGCCGAAAGTGACGAGTACCGAAACACCAGTGCAATCACGAGCCAAAGCGCGCAGAAGAAGAGGCCAGCCTGCCAGACAAGCCCCACGAGAACGCCAATATAGGTCGCAACACCCTTGCCGCCCTTGAAGCCCAGCCATATCGGCCAAATGTGCCCAAGGAACGCCCCTAGCCCGGCACCGGTCATCAGAAAGCTCTCGGCGCCGTTCGCCGAGGCAGGCCCGGCGGCCTGATTGCTCGCAACCGTGGCGGAGAGGTCGGCAACCATCGGTGACGCGATCACCCAGCCGACAACGGTGACGGCCGCATACCCCTTGAAGCCATCGAGAAATAGCGTCAACGCAGCGAGCTTCTTGCTGCCGGTTCTGAGAACATTCGTTGCGCCGATGTTGCCCGACCCAATCTTGCGCACGTCGCCGAGCCCTGCGGCCCGGGTCAGGATCAGACCGAACGGAATCGATCCCAGCAGATACCCGAAGCCGAACGCGGCAGCATGAGCCAGAAGCGTCCACAAAGTCATAACGGTTGACCCGTCTGGTTGACAGCTGGCGGCCTGCGACGGATGAGTGCTCAGTCGCGCTCTGCAGAGCCATACTGATAGACTGTCTTCCCGGCAACCATGGTGCGCAGCACACGGCCATGCACAGTCTTTTCATCGAGCGGCGCGTTCTT
>CAYWBX010000407.1:749-4142 GCA_964456015.1 uncultured Hyphomicrobiaceae bacterium
GCGCGAAGCTGGTCCTTGTTGACCACCCAGAGCGCGTTCATGTCGAAAAGCACGAGATCAGCCGGTGCGCCTTTGGTCAATTGGCCCGTATCAAGGCCAAGGAGCCGGGCGGGATTGCAGGTCATCGCCTTGAGCAGCGGCATCAAAGCGATCTCACCGCGATGCACGAGCCCGAGGGCCGCCGGCAGCAAGGTCTCCAGACCGATCGCTCCGTCGGCGGCTTCAGCAAACGGACGGCGCTTGGCATCGGCATCCTGAGGATCATGGCTTGAGACGACGACGTCGATATCGCCCGAAGCCACGGCACGGACCATGGCGACCCGATCCTCCTCGCTGCGCAGCGGCGGCCTCACCTTGAAGAAGGTTCGGTATGAACCGACGTCCTTCTCATTAAACGTCAAATGATTGATCGAAACGCCGCACGAGACCGGGAGCTTGCGCGCCTTCGCCTGCCGGATGGCATCGACGCTCTCCCGACAAGAAATCGTTGCGGCATGGTATCTGCCGCCCGTGATCTCGACGAGCCGCATGTCGCGCTCGACAACGATCACCTCGGCCATCTTGTGCACACCGGGCAGGCCAAGGCGCGTGGCCACCTCACCGCTGGTCATCGCAGCCCCAGCCGACAAATAGGGGTCTTCGGTGTGATGCACGATGAGAGCGTCGAAGTCCTTGGCATAGAGCAGCGCATTGCGCATCACGCGCGTATTCGCAATCGTCGACTTGCCGTTGGTAAAGGCGACGGCGCCGGCCCGTTGCAAGAGCCCGATCTCTGCAAGCTCTTCGCCCTTGAGGCCTTTGGTCGCCGCCCCCATGATGTGAATTTTGACGATCGCCCGCTCGCGCGCCCGCCGCTGCACGTAATCGACGAGCGCCACCTGGTCGATGACCGGCTCCGTATCCGGCATGCAGACCATCGTGGTCACCCCGCCAGCGGCCGCGGCAAAGCTTGCAGTCTTCAGGGTTTCGCGATGCTCCTGTCCCGGGTCCCCCGTATAGACCTGACAATCGATCAATCCGGGACAGAGAATGTGGCCGTAACAGTCCACAACCTCGGCGCCCTCTGGCGCGGTCCGCCTGAGGTGCCCGCCGATGTCTGCAATCACGCCATCCCGGACGAGCAACCCTCCCGGCTCGTCTCGGCCCGTGGCGGGGTCGATGAGGCGCGCATTGATGAAGGCCGTAACATCTGTCTGTGACGGCTCCCGCGAGGGCTTCCTCATGACGATTTCTCAATGATTCGGCAGATTGCGGGCCAGAGCCTCCAGCACAGCCATGCGCACGGCGACTCCCATCTCGACTTGATCGCGGATGACGCTGCGTGAGTGGTCGGCAATCGGCGACGCGATCTCAACGCCGCGATTCATGGGGCCTGGATGCATGATGAGCGCATCCGGCTTGGCAAGCGCGAGCTTTTCCTGGTCGAGCCCGAAGAAATGATAGTACTCGCGCGTTGACGGCACGTAATTGCCTTGCATCCGCTCACGTTGCAGCCGCAGCATCATGACGATGTCGCAGCCTGCAAGGCCTTTCCACATGTCGGTGAACACCTCCGCTCCGAGCCGCTCGATCCCCGTCGGGATGAGTGTTGAAGGCGCCACGAGCCGAACCTTCGCGCCCAGCGTGTTGAGAACGTAGATATTCGACCGCGCGACCCGCGAATGCAGAATATCGCCACAGATTGCGACGGTAAGCCCGGAAACCCGGTTCTTTGCGCGTCGGATCGTAAGGGCGTCGAGCAGCGCCTGCGTCGGGTGCTCGTGCGCGCCGTCGCCGGCATTGATCACCGAGCAATCCACCTTCTGCGAAAGAAGCTCGACGGCGCCCGCCGCGTGATGCCGGACGACGATCATGTCCGGGCGCATGGCATTGAGCGTCATCGCGGTGTCGATCAGGCTTTCGCCCTTCTGCACGGACGACGTCGACACGTTCATGTTCATGACATCGGCGCCGAGCCGCTTCCCGGCCAGTTCGAACGACGCTTGCGTTCGGGTCGATGCCTCAAAGAACAGGTTGATCAGCGTTCGCCCGCGCAGCACATCGCGCTTCTTGTTGATCTGGCGGTTTACTTCTGCGGCCTTGTCGGCCAGATCAAGAAGGGAATTGATTTCTTTGGCCGACAGACCCTCGCACGTGAGGAGGTGCCGTCGTGGAAAGTAGAAGGGCGTTTGCTCGGCCGTGCTCATTAAAGCCGCTCTAATAGCGACAGATGCCAGGCTCTGCAAGGGTGGGCGCAGATCCGGTGTGCAAATACTGCCTTCGCGAGCGTGTCAGTCAGCCGGCGGCTGCGGTCGCCGCCGCGCGTGCCGCTTGGGTTCTCACGGGACAGCGCCTTTGCTAGGCACGCTCCTTCTGAACCTCCGGCAACGGAACGCGAAATGAACCCGCCAAGTACCTCTTCGAACGCCACCCGACTGGGCTTCGGGGCGATCCTCCTATGGGCCGCTCTTGCCGCACTGACCACGGCGGCCGGACCGATCCCGCCGTTTCAACTTGCCGCCATGACTTTCGCAATCGCCTCCGCCGTCGGCGTGGGCTGGACGCTGGTCACAGCCAAGTCACTCCGGCCGTTGCGGAAGTTGTCCTGGCCGGCGCTGGCTCTCGGCCTCTATGGCTTGCTGGCGTTTCATGCCTGCTACTTCTTCGCTCTTCAGCGGGCACCTGCGATCGAGGCGAGCCTCATCATTTATCTGTGGCCATTGCTGATAGTTCTCCTGTCCGCCTTGCTCCCGGCGAGGCTCGGAGGCTCTCCCCTCACGTGGCGTCACGTTGTCGGGTCCCTACTTGGACTTGCCGGCACGGCGCTCATCATTCTCGAGCGTCCGCGCGATGGCAGCATCGATAGTCATGTCGATGGCTACATTTTCGCGGGCCTCGCCGCGTTCATCTGGTCGAGCTACTCGGTCGCATCGCGCCTGCTTGCCGATGTTCCAACCGCCAATGTTACGGCGAGCTGCGCCGCAACCGCCGTCGGCGCCGGTCTGCTTCACCTGTGGCTTGAGACCACCATCATGCCGAGCACGGCGAGCCAGTGGCTCGCCATCGCAGTCCTCGGAATTGGCCCCGTTGGCCTCGCATTCTATTTGTGGGATGAGGGGATGAAACGGGGAAACATGCGATTGTTGGGGGTCGCTTCCTACGCCACGCCGTTGCTTTCAACGGTGCTGCTTGCCGCGCTTGGAACCGGGACACTGGGACCCGCCACCGCCATTGCAGCCTTGATGATCACCGCCGGCGGTGCAATTGTGAGCCGCACGTGAGCGCCGATCATGTGCCAGGCGGCTTGCAACGCTTTGCTGCCGCGACTGTCCTGAAATGCGATTGCCCTGAAAAGGGAACCGCCCGGCTCCGAGGGGAACCGGGCGGCGAAGCCTTTGCTCGGCGAGCGACCCG
>CAYWBX010000408.1:0-4140 GCA_964456015.1 uncultured Hyphomicrobiaceae bacterium
GCGGCGAGGAATCCGCCAAACGGCGGCGCGGCGCGCTGCATCTGCGCGAGTTTGTCTTTGCTCGTGACCGGCACGCGCTCCAAATCGGCAACGCGTTTGATGTCAGCCGGCTTGACGCGCGCGTCGTCGAAAATCTTTTTCACCGCTGGCGCGTGCGCGTACGCGTGCTTGACAAAGCGCGCGAGTTCCCGGTCGTACTCGGCGCGCAGAGTTTTCTCGTTCGAGGCATCATAACGATCGCGATGGAGAACCGCGGCCTGCGGCAGGCGAACTTTCACGGCGTTGGTGATTCCCTCCTTGGCGTAGCCGACGCAAAGGCCAAAGACGCACACGGCGCCGGGCGGCAGAGCAAGAAGTTGCGCAACGCGCCGGACGTCATTGCGCATGGCGCCGATATAGACGGTCGAGAGGCCAAGCGATTCGGCGGCGACGACCGCGTTCTGCGCGGCGAGCGCTGCGTCAATGGCAGCAACCAGGAAGGTTTCCAGGAATTCGGTTCCCTCAAGAGGAACCTTCTCCTGTTCGCCGATGCGCTCCAGGCGCGAGACGTCGGCGATGAAGGCCAAGTACAGCGGACACTCAACGATGTGCTGCTGGTTGTTGGCGATCTTCGCCAGCTCGGCGCGCGTTGCCGGATCGCTCACGGCGACCACGGACCAAGTCTGCAGGTTCGAACTCGTTGCCGCCGACTGCGCGGCTGCTATCAACGTCTCGAGCGTTCCCGCGGGAAGCGGGTCGGGCTTGTAGCCGCGGACGGAACGGTGCGCGAGCAGCGAGGCGATGACGGGATTCCAGGGGCCGGCGGGCGGAACCGATGCGCCATAGCGACGTCGGAGGGCGACGTCCTGCTCAGGGGCGACTTCTGCGGTACTGGCTGCAACCATCAGGTTTCATCTCCGGATGCGTCTAACGATGCTCGGCAACGGCAGCAGGCTCTGCTGGCGTGGCCGCGTTCGTGCCGTGCTCCAAGCGCGCCATGCGGCTCGCGAGGTATTCCGCAGACCGCATTTCGATCAATCGGCTCGCCGTTCGCTCGAAGAGGAAGGCCTCGTCGCCTTCCGGGTAGAGCTCATCCGGCTCAACCGCTGCGGATGCGATGAGACCGACGCGGCTGTCGTACAGTGTGTCGATCAGGTTGATGAAGCGGCGGGCTGCGGCGCGGCGCTCGCGCGAAAGCTGCGGGATATCGTCAATGATCAGCGTGTGATAGCGGCGCGCGAGGTGCAGATAGTCCTCGGTTCCGAGCGGGCGGTCGCAGAGCTGCTCGAAGGTGAAGCGTGCCACGCCGCGGGCTGCGTTCGGCACATGCAGGGGGCGACCCTTCACATCGATGTCCTCGGGCTTGCCTTCCCAGAGCCCCGTCAGCCGCGTAAACGCCGCGTTGAGCGCCTTGCGCGCGGCGGCGTCGTTCGGCGTGAAGTAAAGCGGATGTCCCTCCAGCTTCTCGAGCCGGAAGTCCTTGGCTGCAACGAGCTCGAGCACTTCCAGCCGCTGCTCGATGAGGTCAATCGTCGGCAGGAAAAGCTGGCGGTTCAGTCCGTCCCTGTAGAGCCCTGCCGGCGGAACGTTCGAGGTTGCGACCATGACAACGTCGCGCTCGAACAGACCCTTGAAGAGCCGGCCAAGAATCATGGCGTCGGCAATGTCCGTGACGTGGAGCTCGTCGAAACAAAGAAGGCTGCACCCGTCAGCAATGTCGCTTGCGACGCGCGGAATGGGATCGCCCTCCACGGACTTGCGCGCGACCGCGATGCGATCGTGCGTCTCGGACATGAATTCGTGGAAGTGAGCGCGGCGCTTCCGCTTGAAGGGTACCGCGTCGAAGAACAGGTCCATGAGCATGGTCTTGCCGCGGCCGACCTTGCCGTGAATGTAGAGACCGCGCGGCGGTGCCGACTTTCGGCTGAAGAGCGCCGCAATTCCTCGCGCGCGGTCTGGACGCCAATTCGACAGCGCCCGTGCGAGCTCCTCAAGCCGTGCCGCCGCCGCGGCTTGCGCGGGGTCGGCGTCCATCTCGCCAGCCGAGACGCGCGCGTTGTATCGGTCCAATGGCCCGTTTCGCATGTGGTCGAATTTGCCGCGCCGACAACCCAGCGGGCCGCGAACTGGCATCGCCAGCCCCGCGGCGGCGGCGGGTGTCTCTCGGGTCCGGCGAGTCCCCCGTCGATCGGTCGGAAAGTGCTCCCGCGCACCGGGAGAACGGGCTACCGGTTGCGCCCGCCTTGGTCAAGCCACGCCTTCTATCGGGGCAAAGCCTCGGCCGCACACGACAAAATGCGCAACGCCAAGAATCTCTTTATGCTTCTGAATACACTTGAGAATTTCTAGGCGAACAGCGTCTTGAAGTCTTAGTGTGCAAGGCAATATGTTGGTTAATGTCTGCTGAGCCCGAGCTGCTGAATGACCAGGGGACAACCCCGGCGACCAACAAAGGAGCAGATCATGAGCGTGATCGACCATCCCTCCCGCGGCAAGCCGCCCGGGATCTTCAGAAAGTTGCTCTCCTCCGAGATGCACTTGTTTCGCGAGCATCTGCTGCGGCTCGACAAGGAGAGCCGACGCTTGCGGTTTGCCCACGGGGTCTCCGACAGCTTCATCGATGACTACGCGGGGCGCGCGTTCGACGGAGGGAGCATCATCTTCGGGTATATTGAAGACGGAAAGGTCCGCGCCGCGGCCGAGCTGCGCAAACTCGGCGACAGCTGGGGGCGGGAGGCGGAAGCCGCGTTCTCAGTGGAGCGGGCGCATCAGGACCAAGGGCTCGGTCATCACCTAATGGGGCGCGTCATCCGGGCGGCACGCAATCGAGGGATTCAACGTCTCTACATGAGCTGCCTTGCGGAAAACGCCCAGATGCAGGCCATTGCGCGACATTTCGAGGCGGAGCTGCGGTTCGAGTATGGCGAAGTCATCGGCCAGATTGTGCCCGAGACGCCAGACTATTTCTCCATTCTGGTCGAAGCGATGGAGGACAGGGCGGGTTACATGCTTGCCGTGCTCGATCTGCAGAGCCGGATCGTACGGGCCGCTTGAGGGCGACGGCGTCTCACGCCCCGAACCGTGCAGCGCCCGCGGATCAGCCCGCACGTGAGGCTTGTGGTCCTCGCTCGCGCTGGCGGCTGCGAATTTCCGCAAGTTCGGGATCCATCCTGTCGAAGGCAATCAGCGGAGCGACCGAGCGGAAGATGCTGTTCGTGACCCGGCTTCTATGTCGAAAATACACCCACATGGGCTCCAGCCGGCTGCCCAGCTTGACCTTCTGGCCATATGCCGTCTGCCCGGATTGCAGCTTCGTCGCCCCGTGCCGCAAGGCAAAGCGCACCGCTTCCATCCATGCGACGAAGAACAGGTTGTACTCGCGGCCGATCGGATAACGCATTCCCCAGAATTTATCGATGATGCGATCCTTCTCGATGAACAGCAGCTTGCAAGCAAGCAGCTTGCCCTCGACGCGGCACAGGATGCAGGCGGCCCGCTCGCCGAGCGCCTCTGTCACCCGGCGGAAGTACTCGGGGGAAAGCTGCTCGAAGTCGCCGTAATCGAAGCGACTGTTGCGGCGCGTCTCTTCGTAGAGCTCGAAAATCTCCTGCTCGAGGCCGGCAATTGAATGAACGATCTGAACATCGACTTTCGCAGCCGCCTTCAACTTGCGGCGGAGCGTCGACCGGTTGTTGGCGGAGAGACTTTGAATGTACTCCTCGCCGCTCTTGAACGGCAAATCGAGGACGCAAACGGGTAGGCCTGCGACACGCGAGAAGCCGGCGCTCGTGAGCGTGGGCTCAATCGCCGCCGCTTCACTGGCGGCGAGGTCTTTGATGGCCAGTAGTGGGACGCGGTCATCATTGGCGCGCCGATCAAGACCGTTCAGAAGAGCCGCCATCGCGGCCTGACGCTCGCGCTCGGTCAACGATGGGTCAAATCCCAGATGGCAGCGATCCGCAAGCGGCGAACCCAATCCCATCACCGGAATTCCGATCAGCCTAGGGACCGCTCGGTATAACCAGTCGCCGACGGGGCGCCAGCGACCCTGCAAGGGCGTGTCAAGACGATACGTTACCCGGAAAACCGGGGCCGCAGCGATGATGCGGCCGTCGCAGCTCACGGTGACCGCGTCGAAACGGAATCCGGGAGGGGGCGCGC
>CAYWBX010000409.1:0-4134 GCA_964456015.1 uncultured Hyphomicrobiaceae bacterium
CGATGCCGCGGTCAACGGTGCAAGCCGCCGCCCGATTCGTAAATCGGCGTCGTGCGCCCGGCCAGGGTGGGGCGCGTCGGCTTGATTGCATTCTCAAGCGCGGCGTAGGCGGCGTTCACCCGCCGGACCATGGCCGCCAGATAGTCCCGCGCCTCCTCGGGCAGCTCGGCGGTCGCGTAACGGTCCGGGTGATAGATCTTGGAGAGGCGGTGCCAGGCCGCCTTCACTTCCTCCGGGCTCGCGCGCGCCGGAACGCCCAGGATGTCGTAAGGATCGAACCCGTCGCGTTCGCGCAGGCGCGCATCGAGGCTCGGGGCCCGCGGTACGTTGATCAGCTTGACGTTGCGAATGGCGGACTTGGCCACGAACGAGCGCTCGCCACCGTAGGGCTCGAACTCGAGAAAAGCTGCCGGGCCGTTCAGCAACTCGAACATGTTGCGGCCCAGGGGGACCAGAATCCGGCCCTTGCTGACCTCACCATCCGAAGTCGCCAGCTCGACCGGCACGGCTGCGTGCTCGACATTGTCGATTCTGTTGCGCTCGAACATGCGGGTGTCCCTTCATTGCGATGCCAGCGTTCCGGAATGGAACGCCGGCAGTGCTTTTGCGCAACCATCGCAAGAACCATGCAGCCTGACCTTGCGTCGGGTGTGCAGGACGGGACCAGCGAGCAGGCCTCATTCGTGAAAACACGGGGTTGGCGGCGGGCGGCACCCTCACCTAATGTGCGATCGGCCCTTCAGCCCCTCGAACAGGACCGGACCAGACGACATGACCAGACAGGAACCGACCGTACTGCAGCTCCGCCGGGAGCTTGCCGCAGCTCTCCGCCTCGCCGAAAAGTTCGGCTACTCGGAGGGCATCTGCAATCACTTCTCGGTCGTCGTTCCTGGCAAAGAGGAACGCTATCTCATCAATCCCTATGGGTTGCACTGGTCGGAAATGCGCGCCGAGCACCTGCTCATGATCGACGGCGACGGTCGCGTGATCGAGGGCGACGGTGAGGTCGAGGCGACCGCCCGGCACATCCATGTCCAGGGCCACCGCGCCAATCCGCGCCATCGTTGCATTCTGCACGTGCACATGCCGTGGGCGACCTCGCTCACCATGATCAAGGACGGCAAGCTTGAGATGGCGCACCAGACCGCGGCCCGCTTCTACGGCCGGATTGCTTACCAATCCTTCGGCGGCATCGCGCTCGACGAGGCCGAGGGCGCGCGCATCGCCGAGGCGCAACGCGTCAATCCCAACGCGGACGTCTTCTTTCTCGCGCATCATGGCGTCTCGATCGGCGCGCCGTCGATTGCCTTCGCCTTCGACGAGCTCTACTACCTTGAGCGCGCGTGCCGGCAGCAGGTGCTGGCAATGTCCACGGGGAAGCCGCTCGAGATCATCCCCGAGCCGCAACTCAAGGAGACGGCGCGGCAGTACATGCAGCTCATCGAGTTCCAGGCGACCAAGCATTTCGAGGCGCTGATGCGCGTCAACCGGCTTTGATCCGACTCGGCTGCGGCGCCCCTCTTCTGGAGACAAGCGCAATCGGGCCGCCGAAGGCCTCGGCGGCCCGCCCAATGGCGACCCTCGCAAGTCCGGCCCGGGCCTACTGCGCCACGGCCCCCGCTGCCTTGAGGACGGGCGTGATGCGCGCAACCTCGGCCTCGACCAGCTTCTGAAGTCCGGCTGGCCCACGATTTTCGCCCGTCGGCGCCGTCGAGCCCAGATCGACGTAGCGCGCCTGGATGGTCTGGTCGTCGAGCGCCTTGTTGACGGCGTCGAGCAGCTTGGCAACGACATCCGGCGCAATCCCCTTCGGCCCCACCATGGCGTTCCACGCGCTGAAGATGAAGTCGAGCCCCGCCTCGCGAGCCGTGGGGACATCGGGCAAGCTCTTCAACCGCTCCGGCGCCGCCACGGCATAGGCCTTGATAGTGCCAGCCCTGATCTGCGGAATGACGTTGAGCGACTGATCGACCATGTAGTCGATCTTGCCGGCCACGATGTCCTGCAGCGCCGGGCCCGTGCCGCGATAGGCGACGAGTGCGGGCTTCAGACCGACCTGGGCATTGAAGACGGTGCCGGCGACATGGGAGATAGAGCCGACTCCGGCATGACCGTAGGTGATCTTGCTTTCGTTCGCTTTCAGGTACGCCAGAAGTCCTTTCAGGTCGGTCGCCGGAATGTCCTTTCGGGACACGATGGTCTGGGGCGTGAAGTTCAATACACTGATCTGTGTGAAGCTCGTGGCCGGATCATACTTGAGGTTCGGGTAGAGCGCCGGCGCCGCCGACTGCGTGCCCATGTTGCCGACGCCGAGCGTGTAGCCGTCCGGCGTCGCCTGCGCGACGCGGGTCATGCCGGTCGTGCCGCCGGCCCCGCCGACATTCTCGACGATGATCTGCTGGCCGAGCGTGCGGCCCATGTGGTCGCCGATGAGGCGGGTGACCACATCCGTGGGGCCGCCGGCTGCAAACGGGACGATCACGGTGATGGGCCTTGTCGGATATCCTTGTCCGAACGCCGGGGAGACGAGGCAGATGATCCCCGCCAGAAATCCCGCGAGAGAGCGTGACACGAACATGACTTCCCCTCCTTCCTTGGGCCAGGCCCAGCAGCCGGGCTAATCGGCGAATGCCGCATGGCGCCCGCGACGCATCGTGGGCAGCGAGGCGATGATCACCAAAATGACCGCAAAGCCAAGCAGCGTTGCGCTCAAGGGCTCGGTCAGAAACGTCATGAAGTTGCCCCTCGACATCTGGAGGGCCTGGCGCATCTTCTCCTCCATCAGCCGGCCCAGCACAAAGCCGAGCAGAAGGGGAGTCGCCTCGAAGCCGAACTTAATTAAAGCATAGCCGAACAGCCCGAAACCCGCCGTCAGATAGACATCCATGGGGTTGTTGTTGATCGAATAGATGCCGATGCAGCAGAAGAGAACGATCGCCGGAAAGAGCAACCGATAGGGCACCTTCAGCAGACGGATCCAGACGCCGATCAGCGGCAGATTGATTACCAGCAACATGACGTTGCCGATCCACATGGACGCGATCATGCCCCAGAACAAGTCGGGGTTCTTGGTGATCACGTCAGGTCCGGGAATGATGTTTTTGATGGTCATGGCGCCGAGCATGAGCGCCATGACCGCGTTGGGCGGAATGCCGAGCGTGAGGAGAGGGATGAACGCCGACTGCGCGCCGGCATTGTTGGCCGATTCCGGGCCCGCAACGCCCTCGATCGCACCCTTGCCAAAGCGGCTCGGGTCGGCCGCAAGCCTCTTCTCGAGCGAATAGGATGCGAACGGCCCGAGCACGGCGCCGTTTCCCGGCAGGATGCCGAGAATGGTTCCGATCACCGTGCCACGCAGAACCGGAGCCGCCGACTGGCGCAGCTCCTCTCGCGTCGGCAGCAGCCCGGAAATGCGACCGCGCACGACCTCGCGCGCCTCGGGATGCTCGAGGTTCCTCAGAACCTCGGCGAAGCCGAAGATGCCCATCGCCACGACCGCGAAGTCGATGCCGTCCGAGACTTCGGACCAGCCGAACGTCAGGCGCTCCTCGCCTGTCTCAAGATCGGTTCCGATGGTCGAGAGCAGGACGCCGACGATGATCATGGCGATGGCCTTCGGCACCGAACCGCGGGCCAGCACCACCGCCAGCATGAGGCCCAGAACCATCAGACCGAAGTAGTCCGCCGGCCCGAACAGCAGCGCGAGCTTCTGCATCGGCTGGCCAAGCGCCGCTATCACCAGCGTCGCAGCGGTGCCGGCGAAGAAGGAGCCGATTGCGGCGATCGCGAGCGCCGTGCCGGCGCGGCCTTGCAACGCCATCTGATGGCCATCGAGCGCGGTCACAACCGCAGTCGCCTCGCCGGGGATGTTGACAAGAATGGCCGTCGTCGAGCCGCCGTACTGAGCGCCATAGTAGATGCCGGCCAGCATGATCAGCGCGCCGACCGGCGGCAGGCTGTAGGTGATCGGCAGCAGCATGGCGATGGTGGCGATCGGACCGACGCCCGGCAGCACCCCGATCAGCGTGCCGATCAGGCAGCCCAGAAAGCACAGCAGCAGATTGATCGGGACCGGAACGTGCGCCCCGGTCAGCGGCTCCACAACCCAGACGACGTCCCAGCAGGTTCTGAAAC
>CAYWBX010000410.1:0-3422 GCA_964456015.1 uncultured Hyphomicrobiaceae bacterium
CCGACCGGAATATCGCCGATCGTGAAGGCGGCGCCTGTCACATAAGGCCCGTTGGCGGCCAGATGCGTCTCTAGCAGCTGCATCTGCCTGCCCCATTCCTTTATTCCCGCCGCGATGCCGGCCGCGTCGTCCTTGAACGGAGCCATCTTTACGTGCAGCCCCAGGAACACCGGCCGCACGGCGGTATAGATGTCGGTCGAGGCCCAGTCCATCCACTGCTCGGTCAGCGCGCGCGCCCGCAGGTCCTCGGGATAGAGGTCGCTGCGTCTGTGCTTGGCCGCCAAGTAGCGCACGATCGTATTCGATTCTCGCAGAATGAAGCCGTCGTCATCGATCACGGGCACCACGCCGAAGATGGACAGGCGCCGGAACTCGGGCTCCGACGTCGGTTTGAAGCCGCGCCCCCAGTCCTCGCGCTCGTAGGCTTGCCCCACTTCGTCGCACAGCCAGAGGACTTTGCGTACGTTGATCGAGTTGGCGCGCCCGTAGATCTTCAGCATTCGCCCCTCCGAGGTCTGTTGGCCCGCAGCCGGGCAGGCTTCCTGCCGCCGGCGCATCGCCCGCGCCAAAGTCCGTGCCGCGAGCCGGATTGTAGGTGCGTCATACCCCGGCGTAAAGTTTGGCGACAAGAAGACGGGGATAGGGGAAGACGGGGATAGGGGAGCGTCATGCGTGCCGTTGGGATCAGGGCGTTCGGAGGTCCCGAGCGCCTCGAGATGATGTGCGTCGATGTGCCGGAGCCCGCTCCCGGCGAGGTCCTGGTCAAGCTCGCCTACGCCGGCGTGAATTTCGTCGACGTCTACATGCGCCGCGGCGATTACGCGCGGGCAGCCGGGCCAGGCGGTGATCTGCCGATGATTCTCGGCCGCGAAGCATCGGGCGAGGTGGTCAAGACCGGCAGCGGCGTTTCTGATTTCAAGGCTGGCGATCGCGTCGCCTGGTGCATCACGCAGGGCACCTACGCCGAGTACGCCGTCGCGCCCGCTTGGCGGCTCGTGCCCGTGCCGCCCGACGTTCCGCTCGACGTCGCCTGCGCGCTGCAGCTGCAAGGGACGACGGCGCACTATCTTGCCACGGCGACGTTCCCCATCAGGGCGGGCGACGTGGTGCTCGTGCACTCCGGCGCCGGCGGCGTCGGCCAGCTTCTCATCCAGATCGGCAAGGCGAGCGGGGCGACCGTGATCGCGACGGCGGGAACGGATGCCAAGGCCCAGATCGCCAGGGCGCGCGGAGCGGATCACGTGATCGTCTACACGCGCGAGGATTTTGCATCCCGGGTGCGCGAGATCACGGGCGGCAGGGGCTGTCATGTCGTCTACGACGCAGTCGGTGCGCAAACGATCGAGAAGAGCATCGCCGTCTGCCGGCGGCGGGGACTGGTCGTGCTCTACGGCGGGGCCTCCGGAGCGGTCACGTCCGTGAGCCCACAGCTTCTCGCCGAGGCGGGATCGCTGTTTTTCACGCGGCCGCATCTCGGCGACTACATGCAGGACGCCGCGGAGGTTCGTCAGCGGACAGGTGACGTGCTTGCCGCCTGGCGCGATGGTCGGCTCAAGGTGGCGATCGATCGCATCTTTCCGCTCGACGGAGCGCGCGAGGCGCACCGCCTGATCGAGGGACGCCAGACCACCGGCAAGCTTCTGCTCAAGACGATCGCCTGAGATCAACCGTGCTGAGCCGTCGCACCGCCCGGCCTCTTCCAGATGGCGATTTCGAGGCCGAGCCGGCGCCGGGCGACCGTCGCGTTGGTGAGCGCAATGCCGATGAGAACGGCCGAAGTCGCGACTGCGGCTCCGATCGCGCCGAAACTTGGGACGAGCAGAAGCTGCAGCAGCAGGTTCAAGGCCGCAGCCGCCGCGACGATGAAGGCGCAGAGGCGCTGCTCGCCGGCCATGTTGAGGAGAAATTCCGACGGTCCCATGGCGGCGCGTCCGAGAAATCCGGCCGCAAGGACGAGCATCACCGGATAGCCGTCGACGAATTGCGGTCCGAAGAGCCCCAGCAAAGGCTTGCCGAGTGCAAGCAGGACGAGTGTCGCGGCGAACGAAGGCCAGAAGGTCCAGCGGACTGAATCTCGGGCGAACGCGGCGAGCGCGCCGCCGTCGCCGCGGGCATGCAGCGTGGCGAAGCGCTTTGCCGCGGCGCTGCCGACCGCGTAGTGCACGAACACCACCAGCGCCATGGTCTTGGCGGCGGCGAAGTAGATCGCGGCCTCTTCGGGGCTCAGATGCTTCCCGATCACCAGGAGGTCGGTATTCTGGATCAGCAGCTCCGCTCCCGTAACGGCGAGCAATGGCAGCGACGTGCGCGTCCATTCTGCCGGCGCGAATTCGCGACCGCCTGGCGGCAGCTCGCGCGCAATGCGCCGTTGCATGAGCAAGAGCTGAACCAGCGCCGTGATCCAGGTGGCGATGACCGCCGCCGCCATGGCTGTCTCGGCCGATATGCGAAACCCGGCCGCATGTGCCGCGGCCATGGCAAGCAACACCAGCAGCGGCCGCAGGACGTAGGGCGGCAGCAGCGCCTCCGACAGCCACCCCCCGCCACGCCCGATGCCGTCGTGCATCTCGCCGAGCGCGATCATCGGCAGACAGGCGAGCGCCAGATAGGCAGGCAGCACATAGGGCGCGGGAATCCGTTCGCCAAAGACATGCAGGGCAGCGAGCGCAATGAGGGCGATGAACGTCGCCGCCGCCATGACGGCCAGCCGGCCGTAACAGAGGAGCCCGCGCAGGCGCGCAAACTCGGATCGTTCGCGGTACTCTGGAACAAGCCGCATCGCGGCTGTTCCGAGGCCGCCGCTCGCAAGGCCGCCGAGCACGAGCACCCAGGTCCAGACGAAGACGTAAAGTCCGTATTCGAAGCTCCCCATCCAGCGCGCCAGCACGATCTGCGACACGTAGAGGATGGCGGCGCTCAGCACGCGCACTGAAAAGGCCAGCACGGCGGCACGCTGCAGCGTCCCGCCGGTCAGTCTGACGAAACAACGGCGTGCCGCTGCCCAGGCTTCAGTCCACCTGCGCTGCCGGGAGCCTGCCGCCGCCGGCTCGGCCCATGCCGCCGCCGCCGCGGTTGCCGAACGGCGCACCTTGGCGGCGCCCATGTGGGTGCGCAAAACCATCGCTTAGAATCGGCGCTCGGCAAGCCGTTGCCGCTCGCGCTTGCGGATGGTCTCGGCGACGCCGGACCAAGCCCAGCAGCGGCCGGCATCGCCCGCCTGCGAGTGGAACAGGGCGAAGAAGTCGGCAACCTCGGCGGCGTGGCGGCCGTGCCGGCCTTCGAGCACCGAAGCCATGCACTCGACCTCCTGCGGTGTCGGGGTCGCATCCTCGTCGGGATGCCAGGGCGTTCCCATGTCGGTCTCTCAACGCTTTGAATCGTTAGCGGGCCGTTAACAAGCAAGAACCCGGCCAATGCGGACT
>CAYWBX010000410.1:3432-4130 GCA_964456015.1 uncultured Hyphomicrobiaceae bacterium
CTCGAATCCGGAAGTCTCGCAGGTCTCGCATGTCGCGCCGCTCTTGGCGGAATCGTTTCGATTCGACACAATGTCTCCCCGAGTGCGAACGGAGGTTCCAATGCCGCGATCCACGCCGCCGCTGCTGGCGGTTCTGCTGCTCCTCGCCGGCGCGGCGTCGGGCCATGCTGAGGGGCAAGGCGCCAGCCCGCCGCCGCAGGGTGAATTGCAGCAGGCGCCGCCCGCGGGACAGGGCGAGGCCGGGACCAGGAGTGAGCCCGCACCGTTGCCGCGCATTCCCGGCGTGACGGTGCCGCTGCCGCCGGAGAGCGACAATCCGCATGGCGGCGGCGGCTGCCGCTATCGGCAAAGGCCGCTTGAGCTTATCGTCTGACGCCGTCGTCGCGGCTCGAACCGGGTCGTCACCAGGGCGGGCGCCGCCCGGGCATGCTATGCACGTGGCCGCGCCGACGAGGGCGGAAGCGGACGCCCCCAACAGACTGCCAGGGCGGGGGCTGGTGCGAGCGGCTGCTTCACGGCGTCACGGAGCGCGCAAATGACCAGGGGCGCCAGCCTGTGGCGCCCCTGCCGATAGTCGAACTCCTTCGCGGCTCGGCACCCGACGGCGCCGGCAGCGGCGGCGCTCACTGAGCCCAGAACTCCACGAAGGCGTAGCCCTTGCCTTGCGCCTGGGCATCGAGCAGGCGCGAGCGATAGCT
>CAYWBX010000411.1:0-3161 GCA_964456015.1 uncultured Hyphomicrobiaceae bacterium
TTTTGATCTTCGTGGACAGCCTGCAAATGGGCGACCGGCCGGGCTGGGACGGGCTCCTCGAGGCTTTCCCGGTGCGGTTCCACGAGCCCTACTACCGGCACTACAGCGTCGATGATCTCGATGCGATGTTTACGGCAGCGGGCCTTGCCGCACAGGCAAGCTGGACGTCGTTTCTCGCGAAGGTGCTGGTGCGGACCAAGCCCTGAGCCCGGTCGCACGCCCGATCGGCACAGCCTTTTCGCATCTCCTCAGCCGGTGCTGTGCGCCCACTCCCAATAGAGCTTGCGGGCCTTGTGCATCATCGGGCCGGGCTGCAGCGCGCGCCCCTCGATGCGATTGATCGGAACGATCTTCGAGTTGTTGCCGGTGGAGAAGATCTCATCGGCATCGAGGAAGTCGGAAACCTTCAGCGTCGTTTCCTCGACCGTCACCCCGGCCCCGCGCAAAAGCTCGATCGTGCGCGCCCGCGTGATGCCGGCAAGGAACGTGCCGTTGAGCGCCGGTGTCTTCACGACGCCGTCCTTGACCATGAACAGGTTCGACGTCCCCGCCTCCGCCACGTTGCCGAGCATGTCGAGGACGAGCGCGTTGTCGAAGCCGCGCGATTTGGCCTCCATCACCATGCGGGCATTGTTCGGGTAGAGACAGCCTGATTTCGCATCGGTCGGCATCGTCTCGGGGCTCGGCCGGCGAAAGGGGGAGACGGTGATCGAGAAGCCCTTGGGCGGGTTCATCGGCGCGACATAGAGGCAAAGCAGAAAGCGCGTCGATTCGGGATTGGGCGGGATCGACGATCCGCCGACGCCGCCTTCGTCCGCCCAGTACATCGGCCGGATGTAGACGGCCTCCTTGGACTCGAACTTGCGCAAGCCGTCCTTGACGAGCCCCATGATGGTCTCGACCGAATGCGTCGGCTTGAGATTCAAAGCGCGCGCCGACCGGTTGAGCCGGGCGCAATGGCGATCGAGATCGGGTGTCACGCCTTCGAAGGCGCGCGCCCCGTCGAAAACCGAGGAGGCGAGCCAGAAGGCATGTGTGCGCGGTCCGGCGACCAGCACATTGCCCTGGTGCCAATCGCCATCGACCCACGTCCAGGTCTCGGTCATCTCTGCCATCGTTCGCACAGCCCCCGCAGCTCTTGTCGTTCAAATATCAATCGAACGCCGGAGCTGGGCTTCGGTCAACCCCGCCGGCAAATCGGTCGCGCCATGCCGCCAGAGCACGTGCCATCAGGGCGGGGCGGTCGACGGCGCCGGGCCGCCCCCGCCTTCAGACGCTGCGGCTTGCGATCGACCCCGTCGAAGTCAGATCCTCAAGCAGCGCCATCACGGCCGGCCCGCGGCACTTGAACGGATCGAAGCGCGAGGTCTCAGAATATTTCAGCAGCAGCGACGGATTGACCGTCTCCATGTTCACCCGCCCCATCGTCCAATTGCCGAACCGGCGCTCCTCGATCTCGCCGAACAGCATCATCGTGACGTCGTGGTGGCGTTCGTCGCTGAAGATCGCCTTGAGCAGGGTGGAGACCGCGCCGCGCCCGCCCTCGACGACCTGAACGAAGCTGTCGCTTGTGTGACACAGCAGGCCGGTGATGCCTCGCTTCGCGTTGTTCCGCCGGGACTGCTCGAGGATCGCATCGAACATCCCCGCAGGAACCGGCATCCGGATGCGGCTGGCATAGAGGCAGCGGACGATCATGTGAGGCCTCAGAGCTTGTTCGGGATGAGCGAGAGAAACTCGCGGCGCAGCGTCGGATCGGTCAGGAACGAGCCCCGCATGATGCTGTTGATCATCTTGGCCGAGCCGTCCTTGACGCCGCGCCAATGCATGCAGAAGTGATCAGCCTCCATCACGATCGCCATCCCGTCCGGCTTGACGAGGTCCATGAGCAGCTCGGCGAGCTGCGTCATGGCCTCCTCCTGAATCTGCGGTCGCGACATGATCCAATCGACGAGGCGGGCATACTTGGAAAGTCCGATCAGGTTGGAATGCTGGTTCGGCATGACGCCAATCCAGATGCGGCCCATGATCGGGCAGAGGTGATGACTGCAGGCGCTGCGCACAGTGAGCGGACCAACGATCATCAGCTCGTTGAGATTGGTCACGTTCGGAAACTCGGTGACGCCCGGCGCCGGCACGTAGCGGCCGCGAAAGACCTCATTGAGATACATTTTTGCGACACGCCGCGCCGTGTCCTGCGTGTTGTGGTCGTTCTCGATGTCGATGACGAGGCCTTCAAGGACGGCGCGCATCTTGGTCGTGACTTCCTCAAGCAGCGCTTCGTATTCTCCCGGCTCGAGGAAGTCGGCGATGTTGTCGTTGGCGAAGAACCGCCGCCTGGCACGGACGAGGCGCTCACGAATGCGCGCCGAAACCTCCTGCTCGCGCGTCGGTCGATTGTCCGATGAGCTGTCCATGCGCCCGTGATCCTCTCCTCGTCCAGTCCGCTCGCCCGGCACACGCCGTACGTTGCCGTCATCCATGCGCGCGGGCCCCGCGGGGGCACAACGACGATACACCGAAGTGGTCGAATTCGTTTCAGAAAGTCGCGGTCTCGTCTCGTCGCAGCGTTAAGGGGAACCGCCGCCCACCCGCATGGATGATCGGGCCGGCGACGCGGACACTATACGCAGCGACGCAGCCGCCAGATCGTTCGGGCCGCAGATGCGTCGAGCGCTCAGGACCTGCAGAACTTGTCGTAGATCGCCTGGATGAAGCGTTTCGTCGTATCGTCGCTGATGCTGTAGTAAACGGTGCGGCCGACGCGACGGGTTTCCACCAGCCCTTCGTGTCGCAAGCGCGCGAGTTGCTGGGAAACGGTCGCCTGACCGAGGGCGAGCAGTCCCTCGAGCTCCGTCACCGATCGCTCGCGATCGGAGAGCAGGCACAGGATGACGAGGCGGTTTTCATGCGCGACCGCCTTCAGGAAATCCCGGGCCTTGCGAGCCTTGACCATGATGCTGGCAAGGTCCGAGGACAAGTCGCCCGGCCCAGCCGGCGTCACGGTCGGATCGTCGCTTTGTAGGTCTTTCATTTCGATGGTTGCGTGCGCAACGTCCTTCTCTTGCGGTGCAGGTACGGTAAGCCTAAGCGGTTATGCCGGCGACATCCAATAAGCACTGTCCGCCACCTTGCACGCCGCGCGAATGACGGCTGGTCTG
>CAYWBX010000411.1:3171-4126 GCA_964456015.1 uncultured Hyphomicrobiaceae bacterium
AGCCCCCAGAAAAAGTCCGGTCCAGGATAGCCCGTGATTCGCCCGATTTCCTGCCCGTTCTCGATCAGAACGAACGTCGGTGACACGGTGACGGGTTGGGCGAAGCGGATACCCGATGCGGGCACGTCGGACATCAACATTCGCCGCAGCGGTGCCCGGCGGCCCTCGGCGGTGTTGGGGTAGACCGGTCCGATCTCGGCGTGCCATCGCGCGCACCACGGGCATCCGGGTTGCTCGACCATCACGAGTTCGGCAGCCTCCGCGATCCACAACCCGGCCAAAACCATCTGCGAAGCAAGGCTCGCGCCAAGAAATCGCAACCACGTGCTGCACGATCGAGGAGGCATGTCGCGGGTTCCGGTTGTGCTACTTGTTCACCGGGCTTTCCGGGTCGAACAGGTAGGCTGTCAAATCGCGAATTTGCTCGATCGAGAGAAACTTGTTGTGACCGAAGCGGGGCATGTTCGAGCACGGTTGCACCGTCTGCGCATTCCAAATCTTGGCGTAGGCGCGCCTCGCCTCCTCGGGCTTGTATTTTCGGTCCTTGCCGTAGCCCGTGAGCGACGGGCCGAGCGTGCCGAAGCTCAATTCCTGCGGAGAAAGCTGATGGCAGGCATAGCAGTTGCCGCCGATCGGTCCCCCCGGCCGATCGCTGAACTGCCCGCCGGTGCCGCGCTGCGCAAGCTGCTGGCCCTTGCGCCAGTCGCCGATGACGTTGCCGTCGGCGGGATAGACCACCGCCGCATTGGCCGCTTCGATCAGCTTCCGCTCCTCCTCGGGCGACAGCTTGAGCTCGGCGACGGAGCAGAGGCGTTGCGCCTCATCGGGCACGATCCGCGCCTGCCATTCCGGCGGGGCCTTGCTGAATGTCCGCTTGATGTAGTCGTCAACCACGTCCGGCTCGACGGCGCTCACACGGGGAATGCCGAGCACCACGGCGAGAATGAGGCCTGCG
>CAYWBX010000412.1:0-4114 GCA_964456015.1 uncultured Hyphomicrobiaceae bacterium
CCCGTTCGGCGTGAAGACGCCTCTATGTCGGCAGACGAGCCTCAATCCTTTCGCGCGAGGCCGAGCTTCTCAAGCGCCGCCTTCTCGCTCGCGACGATCTCGGCAACGTACCTGGTGTAGTCCTCCGGCCCCATGTAGCGCTCGGTGAAGTCGTACTTCTCCATGATGTCCTTCACCTTGGGATCGGCAAGCGCGACCTTGAAGGCGTCGTGCAGCTTCTTGACGACGGCCGGGTCCATGCCCTTCGGTCCGGCAATTCCGAAGGGGCTGTCGAAGACGAACGGATAGCCAAGCTCCTTGAGCGTCGGCACATCCGGCCAGGCCTTGTTGCGCTTCTCGGTCCACACGTTGAGGAGACGGAGCTGGCCGGCATCAACAAGCGGACGCCAGACCGTCGAGTCGGCCTGCAGGTCGACATGGCCGCCGAGCACGGCGGCATTGGTCTCGGTGCCGCCCTTGAACGGCACCATCGTCATCTTGATGCCGTCGCGCGCCGCGATCTGCTCCATCCCGAGATGCAGCGAGCCGCCGGGGCCGGTCGTCGCATAGGTGATCTTGCCCGGATTGGCCTTGGCATACTCAACCACGTCCTTCCAGGTCTTGAACCGGCTGTCGGCCTTGGTCGTGACGCCGAAAGTGTAGCCGGTCAGGTGAATGATGTAGGTGAAATCCTTGAGTGCGTCCCAGTTGTGCTTCTGCATCAGCGGCAGGCGCATCACCGTCACCGGGATCTGCGATAGGGTGTAGCCGTCTGGCTTGGCGGTGAGCGCCATCGTCACCGGCCCGAGGGTGCCGGTGCCGCCGGTCTTGTTGTCGACGACGATCGGCTGGCCGAGCTCCTTCGAGGCCACCTCCGCCATGGCGCGAAAATAGATGTCGGTCGAGCCGCCAGCGTTCCAGGGCACGATCAGCGTGATCGGCTTTGTGGGAAAGCTCTGTGCGAGCGCGGCTGCGGAACAGGCGAGCAGAACGGGAAACAGAGCCAGGAAGCGAACTGCAAGACGGCGCATGTATGTCACTCCTTTCGTGCGAGGCCGATGCTTTCGAGATAGGCCTTCTCCTTCTCGAACAGCGCGACGGCGAACGCCCGATAGGCGTCCGAATCCATGTAGCGGTCCTGGATATCGAAGCGTTCGCGGACCGCGATCGTCGCCGGGTCGCGCAACGCCGTGCGGATCGCATCGTTGAGCCGGGAGACCACGGCGGGGTCCATGCCCCGCGGCCCGGCAAATCCGAACGGACTGTCGAAGACGAACGGGAAACCCTCTTCCTGCAGCGTCGGCACCTGCGGCAGGCGCCGGCTTCTTCTCTCGGTCCACATCACGAGCGGACGCAGCGCGCCGGCCTCGTGCATCGGCCACCAGTCGGAGCCGCCTGCGAGCACGTCGACGTGCCCGCCGAGGATCGCGGCGATCGCCTCGGTCATGCCGCGGAAGGGAACGTGCGTCCATGCGATCCCGGCCCGGCGCGCGATGAGCTCCATGCCGATGTGCAGGGAAGTACCGGCTCCCGGCGAGGCGTAGCTGATCCTGCCTGGGCGGGCGCGCGCGTCTTCGATCAGCGCCGCGAGCGAGGGCCAGGGACTTGCCGTGCGCACGATGGTCGCGAATTCGAAGCCGCCCGCGTGCGCGATCCATGTGAAATCGCTGAGCGGATCCCACGACACCTTCTGCATCACCGGCAGTCGGAAGACGGTGACAGGGATGTGACTGAACGTATAGCCGTCGGGCTTTGCCGTCGCGGCCATCGTCGCGGGCCCGAGCGTCCCCGAGGCGCCGACCCGATTGTCGACAATGACCGGCTGACCAAGTTCCCGCGCCATGACGTCGGCCAGCGCGCGATGCCACAGATCGGTGCCGCCGCCGGCGGGCCACGGCACGATCATGGTCAGAGGTCGCACCGGAAATTTTCCGACGGCAGTCGCCGCGCCGGGCAGCGCCGAAGCTGCGGCGGCAAGCGCCGCCTTCTGCAGAAAGGTCCGCCGCAGGATCACGCCTCAGTCCTTCCGCGCAAGACCGATGTCGGTCAGATACTTCTTCTCCTTCTCGAAGAGCTCGAGCTGGAACTTGGCGTAGGTCTCGGTGTCCATGTAGCGGTCGACCATGTTGAACCGGTTTCGCACCTCGATCGTCTTCGGGTCCTCCATGGCGACCTTGATGGCGTCATGCAGCTTCTTGACGATGGCCGGCGCCATGCCTTTCGGGCCCGCCATGCCGTAGGGGCTGTCGAAGACGAACGGGAGCCCCACCTCCTTCAACGTCGGCACGTCGGGAAGTCCCGGCAACCGCTTCTCGGTCCAGGCCGCGAGGGCGCGGATCTTGCCGGCCTGGATCAGCGGGTAGGCCTCCGAGCCGCCAGCGACGCACATGACGTGGCCGCCCTCGAGGTTGGTTACGCTCTCGATCGTGCCCTTGAAGGGTACATGCGTGAACTGGACGCCTGTGTGCTTGGCGATGAGCTCCATGCCGATGTGAAGCGAGGTGCCCGATCCCGGCGAGCCGTAGGTGAGCTTGCCTGGGTTGGCCCGCGCGTAGTCGATGAGCTCCTGCATCGTCTTGATCGGGCTGTCGGACCGCACCATGGTCACGAACTGGAATCCGGACATGTGGATGATCCAGGTGAAGTCCTTGAGCGGATCGAAGGCCACCTTCTGCATCACCGGAAGCCGCAGCACGGTGATCGGCATGTGGGCGATGGTGTAGCCGTCGGGCTTGGCCGTGACGAGGGCGGCCGGGGCAAGCGTGCCGGAGGCGCCAGCCTTGTTCTCGACCACGACCGGCTGGCCGAGGTGCTTCGACATGACCTCGGCAAGCGCGCGATGCCAGACGTCGGGCCCCGAGCCGGGCGGCCAGCCCATCAGCAGCGTGATCGGCTTTGAGGGAAAGTCGCCAGCGCCCTGCGCGACGGCCGGGCCGGGCAGGTGGCCGGCGGCGGCCGCCGCGGCGGCGAGCTTGATGACGTGTCGGCGGTCCAATGCAAGATCCTCCCTATGCCTGCTGCGGCGCTTTGGCCGCCAGAACACACAAAGCGTTCAGTCCTTCCTGAGCAGACCGATACGCTCGAGATAGCCCTTCTCCTGCTCGACGAGTTCAGCCACGAACCTGCTGTAATCGGCGGCGCTCTTGTAGCTCGGGACCATCTCGTACTTTTCCATGGTATCGACCACCGCCGGGTCCTCGAGCGCCTTCTTGAAGGCCGCATCAAGGATGGCGACGATTGCCGGATCCATGCCCTTCGGCCCCGCGAGCCCCCAGGGGCTGTCGAAAACGAACGGGTAGCCGAGCTCCTTCAGGGTCGGCACGTCCGGCAGGCGCTTCGAGCGCTTGTCGGCCCAGATGTTGAGCACGCGGACTTCGCCGGCCTGGATCATGTCGTTGCGGCCGGTTCCCGCCGCCATCATGTCGATGTGGCCGCCGACGAGAGCCGCGAATGCCTCGGCTTCGCCCTTGAACGGCACCTGATTCATCTTGACGCCCGAATGCGCCGCCATCTGCTCGACGCCGATGTGGAGCGACGTACCGGCGCCGGGGGTGCCGTAGTTGAGCTTGCCGGGATTCGCCTTGGCGAACGCAATGACGTCGGCCCAGGTTTTGAAGGGACTGCTGCCCTTGACCGTGATGCCGAAGACATAACCGGTGAGATGGATGATATAGGTGAAATCGCGAAGGGGATCGAAAGACGTTTTCTGCATCAGCGGCAGGCGGACAGTCGTGATCGGCATCTGCGCGATGGTATAGCCGTCGGGTTTCGCGGAGGCGGCCATGGTGGCGGGACCCAGCGTGCCGGAGGCCCCTGCCTTGTTGTCGACGATCACGGGCTGGCCGAGCTGCTTCGCCGCCGACTCGGCCATGGCGCGCACGACGATGTCGGTCGGTCCCCCGGCCGGCCAGGGACAGATAAGCGTGATCGGCTTTGCCGGAAACCTCGCCTGAGCCCCAAGCCGTGCCGGGGCAAGAAGCAGGCCGGCGGAAGCCGTGGCGCCGACGATGACCCGGCGGCGTGTGATCTTCATCATCGCATGATCCCCAATCGGCAGGCGGCAGGGCGGACCGGAGCCCGGGACGCGCGCATGTCCGCGGCCGGAAAAGCCGCTCGGTTATTGATGCACGCCCGC
>CAYWBX010000413.1:0-4114 GCA_964456015.1 uncultured Hyphomicrobiaceae bacterium
CGTCTGCGAGGACCTCGCGCGCGGCGTAACTGTGGGCGGCATGGCGCACCTCCACGCGCGGTGTGCGGCACTTGCACTGCGTCTCGAGCGCGAGGTCGAGCTCATCCGCCGGAAGCGTTTGGGACGATGACGGCCGCGCCCCTGTGCCAACCATGCTCACACCTGAATCTGCTCCAGGCACCGCTCGACGAAGATCCCGAGCGGTCCCTGTGTTGCGCCGAAAAGCGCGAGCTTGCGTCGGCACTCGGCCGCGTGCGAGCGAAACAGGCGGCGCGAGTCGGCCTCGCCCAGGAGCCGCCAAACAGTCGGCTTTCCGGCATCCTTGCCTGTGTCCTTGCCCGTTAGGCCGGCATGCTGCTCCCCATCGAGGACGTCGTCCGCCATCTGGAAGGCGAGCCCGAGCTCGAGAGCGAACCCGCGGACCGGCTCGAGCATCTCCGCTGGCGCATCGGAAATGCGTGCTCCGGCCTCGGCCGCCGCGATGAAGAGCGAGCCGGTCTTCAGCCGGTTCACTATCTCCAGATCCTCGACGCTGATGCCGTCGGTGCGCATCCGCAGATCCATGACCTGCCCTCCGACGAGGCCGTTCGATCCGACCGCGGCGGAGAGCAGGCGGCAAAGCTCGGCACGGGTGCCATCCTGGACACCGTCCATGGTGGCGATGACGCCGAATGCCAGATTGAGGAGCGCGACGCTCGACAGTATGGCGAGATCCTCGCCAAACACGCGGTGGGCGGTCGGCTGACCGCGCCTGAGCGCGGCATCATCCATGGCCGGCAGATCGTCCATGATCAGGGAGGCAGCGTGGACCAATTCGATGGCACATGCGCAGTCGAGTGCACGGAGAGTGCGGTCGCCGAAATGCAGCGATGTGAGCAAGGTGACGAGCGGTCGGAGACGCTTGCCTGATGCAAGCACGCTGTAGCCCATGGCTTGATGGAGGACCTGCGGTGCTGACAGCTGACGTTGCAGAAGGACGCGGAGCCTGCCGTCGATCCGGGCTTTGAGCTCGCCAATCGACCACAGAGCGCTGCCCTCCGGCATCGTGACCCTGACGTCAGAGGAGGCTTGGCTCTCCTGTTCCTGCGGGTCTTGGATTTTCATTGCCGCGACGTCCCAATGCTGTGTTTGTCCGGCACCGCCGTCGGCTCCGGGCGGACGGGGACTTGCGCCGACGATTGCATACCTTGCCAAAAGAATCATCCCGCGAATGTGGCAGGGATCGGCTATGATCTTGACGCCCGTGCACGAAGTTGGCGTGCAGCCGGTCGCCTGCGGGGCCCGCAACGGCTTCGGCCTGCCGGCACTCAACCTGAGAGAGGATGCGCGAAGGTGGGTGGAAGCGACGACATTCTTCCCCGCAAGGCGGACCATGTCGAGATCGTTCTTGCCGGTGGTGGAGCGCAGTCTGCGGTCGAGTCCGGTCTCGATGGTGTACGCTTCGAGCACGCGGCTCTGCCTGAGTTGCACGTCTTCGACGTTTCGCTCGCCACCGAGTTTCTCGGACGCCGGCTTGCCGCTCCGTTTCTTATCAGTTCGATGACGGGCGGATTTGCGCGAGGCGCTTCGATCAATTTGCGTCTCGCGGAGGCGGCAGAGCGCCACGGCATCGCATTTGCGGTCGGCTCGCAGCGCATTGCGATCGAGCAAGGTGCGAGCGTGGGTCTCGATCGGAGCATACGTCGGCTGGCGCCGAGCGTTCCGGTTTATGCCAATCTTGGCGCCGCCCAGCTGGTGCTCGGATACGGCATCGACGAAGCCCGCCGCGCGGTCGATCTTGTCGAGGCGGATGCGCTGATCATTCACCTCAATCCGCTGCAGGAGAGCGTGCAGCGGAATGGCGACCAGAATTGGCGCGGCGTGCTCGCCGCCATCGAGGGCGTGGTCGCGGCGTTGTCCAGACCGGTGATCGTCAAAGAGGTCGGCTTCGGCATCTCGGGGCGCATCGCCAAGCAGCTTGCCGAGGTCGGCGTCGCGGCCGTCGATGTGGCCGGGGCCGGCGGTACCAACTGGGCGCTGGTCGAGGGCGCACGCGCCGCTGACCCCGAGGCCGCTGCCGTCGCGGCGGCTTTCGCCGGCTGGGGAATTCCGACTGCGACGGCGCTCCGCGATGTGCGGGCGGCCTGCCCGGATCTGCCGCTCATCGGCTCGGGCGGAATTCGCAACGGGGTCGATGCCGCGAAGGCGATCCGCCTCGGGGCCGATCTCGTCGGTATGGCGGCGGGTTTGCTGGCCCCGGCGGCGCAGTCCGCCGAGGCGATCGATGCCGCGCTTAGGGTCGTCGTCGGGCAGCTCCGCATCGCCTGCTTCTGCACGCGCTCGCGCACGCTCGCGGATCTACGGCGCGCGCCCCTACTCGCCACGTGACCGGCAGCCATCGCCGGCTGTCGGTCGTGGGCGAGATTGTCGGCACCGCCGGGACGACCGGCCCTGCGGCGCAGGGCCGGCGGGGGACCCTACCCGGCGACCGCGCGCTTCGTCATGATGTTGACGAGATGCGCGCGGTAGTCGGCGGCGGCGTGAATGTCCGACATGAGGCCCGCGGCGTCGGGCTTCAGCGATCCGATGGCGCCGGCCGAGAAGTTCTGTGCGAGCGCCTGCTCGGCCGCCGTCCAGCGAAACACGCCCGACTGTCCGGCTCCCGTCACGGCGACGCGCACGCCGCCGGCGACCCGCGCCACCGCGACACCGACGAGCGCATAGCGCGACGCGGGGTTCGCGAACTTCGCGTAGGCGAAGCTCTGCGGGATCGGGAACGAGAGGCCTGTCACGATCTCGTCTTCGCCAAGCGCCGTCGTGAAGAGCCCCTGAAAGAAGTCGTCCGCTGCGATCGAGCGCTTGTTGGTGACGATCGTGGCGCCGAGAGCGAGGACGCCTGCCGGGTAGTCGGCAGCCGGATCGTTGTTGGCGACCGAGCCGCCAATTGTTCCCCGGTGGCGCACATGCGGATCGCCGATGTGTTCGGCGAGCGACGCGAGGCCTGGGATCGTCGCTTTCACATCCGCGGACTCCGCCACCTGGGCGTGTGTCGTCATGGCGCCAATGACAAGCGCGCCGGACTGACGCTGGATGCCCCTGAGACTGGCGATGCGCGAGATGTCGATCACGGTTTCCGGGTTGGCGAGCCTTAGCTTCAGCGTCGGGATCAGCGTCTGCCCGCCTGCGAGGAGCTTGGCGCCGGGAGCGGCGGCAAGCGCCTTGGCTGCCTCGTCGAGACTCGCCGGCCGTTTGTAGTCGAATGCGTACATGGGGCTCGCTCCTTATTCGGCCGCCTTGCGGGGCATTTTCTGGATGGCGCGCCACACGGTCTGCGGCGTCGCCGGCATGGCGATGTCCTCGTGTCCGAGTGCATTGGTGATGGCATTGATCAGCGCCGCGGGCGCTGCAATGGCGCCTGCCTCGCCGCAGCCCTTGACCCCGAGCGGGTTCGACGGGCACGGCGTGTTGGTCATCGCCACGTTGAACGACGGCAGGTCGTCGGCGCGCGGCATGCCGTAATCCATGTAGCTTGCCGTCACAAGCTGACCAGTCTCGCTGTAGACGGCGCCCTCGAGCAAGGCCTGGCCGACGCCCTGCGCAATGCCGCCGTGCACCTGTCCCTCGACGATCATCGGATTGATGAGGACGCCGAAATCGTCGACCGCCGTCCACCGGTCGATTCGAGTTCTCCCGGTCTCCACGTCGATCTCAACCTCGGCGATGTGCACGCCCGAAGGGAATGTGAAGTTCTTCGGATCGTAGAACGAGCCCTCCTTGAGGCCGGGCTCGATCTTCTCGCTGTCGAACTTGTGGGCGATATAGGCCTGCAGCGCCACCTCGCCGAAGGTCATCTTCTTGTTCGTGCCGCGCGCCGAAAACTCGCCGTTGTCGAAATCGACGGTGTCCTCGGGCACCTCCATGCAGGCAGCGGCGACCCGCTTGCCCTTGGCGATCACCTTGTCAGCGGCCTTGACGATCGCCGAGGCACCGACGGCGCCGGAGCGCGAGCCGTAGGTGCCCATGCCCATCTGCACCTTGTCGGTGTCGCCGTGGACGATGCGGATCGATTCGATCGGCACGCCGAAGCGTTCGGCGACGAGCTGCGAGAACGTCGTCTCATGGCCCTGGCCGTGGC
>CAYWBX010000414.1:0-4112 GCA_964456015.1 uncultured Hyphomicrobiaceae bacterium
GCCGGCGAACCCGAGGCACGGATCAAGGCGCTCGAGGCTGAGCTCGCGACCGTCAGATTCGAACTCGACAGCGCGCGCGAGCGGATCGCCCAGCTCGAAGCCCTGCGCAAGGAAGCGCTCGATCGAATTGCCTGGGTGATCGACTCTCTCCATAGTCTGAACCGCAGCTAACTCCTGTCGGACCGGGTTGCGGCAACGGTCGCCACGCAGCCGACGGCAGGCCGGGGTGGGGAGAGAGGGCTCGCTCGGACCGTCATGGGGCACGTCACGATCACCTTGAACAGCCGAACTTACCGGCTGCGCTGCGGGGACGGGGAGGAGCCGCGACTGCTCGAGCTGGCCGAAGATCTGCGCCGGCGCATCGATCGGCTGGCGAGCGAGTTTGGCCAGGTCGGCGACGACCGGCTTCTGGTGATGGCGGCGCTGCTCATTGTCGACGAATTGCTCGATGCCAGGCAGGCCTTGGCGGCGGCAGCAGGGGCCCAGGCGGGCGCCGGCGTCGAGGGCTTCCCGCTTGCGGAACGGCCCGAGGAAAGGCACGCGGCGCAAGCCGCATCACTCTCGCTTCCGCCGGCTTCGGACGGAACCCAGAGGCCGTCACCCGGGCGTGCGCCGGCGCCGCGGCGGGCGGTTGTGCGTCAGTCGCTGAGCGAGCGGCTCGCCGATGTGCGCGATCGGGCGTCGGGCGAGGGCGAGCAGAGCGGTTGAGCGGGCGGTCAGGCGCCGCGTCCTGATCTCTGCTGCGGCTGCCGCGCTGCGTCGGCCGCCCGCGGCGCCGGCGATGGGGCTTTCGCACCTGCCGGTTTGCGGCTTCTGCGGTCCGTGCTCGCTCACTTCGGCACGCGGTCGCGCAGCAGGCGGTGCAGGATCTTGCCGGTCGCTGTCCTCGGCATGTCGTCGTCCGCGAGGAACGTGGCCGAGCGCGGGCGCTTGTAGCCGGCGAGCTTGTCGGCGCACCAGTCGAGAATCTCCTGTTCCGTCGCAACCGCTCCGGGGCGCAGGACGATGAAGGCATGCACCGCTTCGCCCCACTTCTCATGCGGCCGGCCGACGACGGCAACGTCCTGCACCTTCGGATGGCCGCCGACGACGTTCTCCACTTCCGTCGGATAGATGTTCTCGCCGCCGGAGATGATCATGTTGTTCTTGCGGTCGACGAGATAATAGAAGCCGTCGGCATCGCGCCGGCCCATGTCGCCGACCGAGAGATAGGGGCCGCGGAAGGCCTCCGCGGTCTTTTCGGGAAGGTTCCAGTAGCCGCTGAAGCACCACGGCGTCCGCGTGAAAATCTCGCCGACCTCGCCGTCCTTCACCTCGTTGCCGGCCTCGTCGAGCAGCTTGACCGGACCTGTCCCGGTAAGCTCGCGGCCGACGGAGCCGAGCTTGGCCAGTTGCTCCTCGGGGCCGAGCAGCGTCGCCCAGCCCTGTTCGGTCGAGCCGTACATCTCGAGCAGGCCCGAGTTGTGGAAGTAGTCGAGAATGGCAAGCTTGGTGTCGCGGCGAGCGGGGGCGGAGGAGATCAAGAGGCGCTTGACGCCGCCGACGTCGTAGCGGGCCCGGACCTGCTCCGGCAGCCCGAGCATCATGATGTAGTGCGTCGGAACGAGCGACGTGAACGTCGCCCGTTGCTCGGCGAGCGTGCGCAGCAGGTGCTCCGGGTCGAAGCTCTTGGCGTCATAGACGCAGCACTCCGCGCCCGCATAGGCGAAGGCCGAAGCGAAGAACAGCGAGTTGGCGTGGCACATCGGCATCACGAGGAGGCCCGTGTCGCGCTGGCTGAACCCGAGATCGGCCAGGGTTGCGAGGTTCAGCAGTGCGTGGCTGCCGTGCGTGCGCATGGCGCCCTTGGGACGCCCTGTCGTGCCGGACGTGTAGATCAGAACCCAGAGGTCGTCGGGGCCGACGGCAACGGACGGCTCGGCGGCGGCGCCAGCCTCGATCAGGCTCTCATAGGCCCGATAGCCCTGGCGGGCCGAACCCTCACCGAGACCGATGAAGCGGTCACCGGCGATCGACAGGGCGGGGCGGATGCTCTCGATGCGATCGAAGAAGTCCTCCTGAACTATGATCGCCTTGGCGCCGCTGTTCTCCAGAATGTACTGGATGTCCGGCGCCAAGAGGCGGAAGTTGATCGGCACCATGACGATGCCGGATTTGGCGGTTGCAGCGTAGATCTCGAGCCAGGCGACCGAGTTGTAGGCAAGGATGGCAACGCGATCGCCCTTGGCGAGGCCGAGGCCCAGGAGGGCGTTGGCGAGACGACAGGCGCGCTCGTTCCAGCGGCGAAACGTCATGGCGCGGGTGAGGTCGCGGGCGCCGATCCTGTCCGGGTAGCGCCGGGCGTTGAGATCGAGCGCATCGCCCATGGTAAGCAGGGGGGTCGTCATAGGCAGGCTCCGGCACATCCAAGCGAGCGCACAATTCTAAGGCGGAGCGGTTGGGTCGCAAGATGCGGGCGCTGGGGCGGCGGCGAGCGGTGCCGTTGGACGCCGGCTCGCCGGTGGCGACGAGCGGGGGAACCCTGTTAGACTTTCACCATGAAAGCGACCGCGGTTCCGTCTTCGCTCTTCGCCTATCGCCGCTCGGCCGACCAGGACCGGCGCGCGCCGGCGCATCATGCCGTGGTCATCGTTGGCGCCGGACCGGTCGGCCTCGTGCTGGCGCTCGATCTGGCGCGGCGCGGGCGCAGAAGCGTCGTGCTCGACCGGCGCACCGCGCTCTCCGACGGCAGCCGGGCCATCTGCTGGTCGAAGCGGACCCTCGAAATCATGGGGCGGCTTGGGCTGGCCGACCGGCTCATCGACCGCGGCGTCACCTGGCGGACCGGCAAGGTGTTCCACGGCGACCGCGAGGTGTTCGCCTTCGACCTGTTGCCGGAGCCGGGGCATCAGCGGCCGGCGTTCATCAATCTGCAGCAGTTCCACTTCGAGGCCGCCTGCCTCGAGGCCGCGATTGCGAGCGGATGCGTCGACGTGCGCTTCGGGCACGAGATGACCGCGGTGACGCGGCGTGAGAACGGCGTCGAGGTCGAGGTCGCGACGCCCGACGGCCCTTATAGGGTCTCCGCAGACTGGCTGGTGGCGGCCGATGGGGCGCGATCGACGGTGCGCCAGGCGCTCGGTCTCGGCTTCATTGGCCAGACCTTCGACGACCAGTTCCTGATTTGCGACATCCGGATGCGGGCGGAACGGCCGACGGAACGGTGGTTCTGGTTCGACCCGCCCTTCAATCCGGGCCAGTCGGCGTTGCTGCACCGGCAGGCCGACGACGTGTGGCGCCTCGACTTCCAGATCGGCAGCGCGGCCGATCGCGATGTGGAAACGCGGCCCGAGAACGTGGCGCGCCGCGTGCGGGCGATGCTCGGCGACATCGATTTCACCTTCGAATGGATCTCCTGCTACCGGTTCCAGTGCCGGCGCATCGAGAAGTTCCGTCACGGCCGCGTCGTTTTCGTGGGCGATGCGGCGCATCAGGTCTCGCCGTTCGGCGCGCGCGGCGGCAACTCCGGCGTTCAGGATGCCGACAACCTCGGCTGGAAGCTCGCTCTGGTGCTCGCCGGCGACGCCCCCGATGCGCTGATTGACACCTATGCCTTCGAGCGCGAGCTTGCCGCCGATGAGAACATTCTGAACTCGACCCGTGCGACGGATTTCATCTCGCCGAAGGGGCCGGGTGCCGCGCATCTGCGCGATGCCGTCCTTGAACTTGCGTCGACCGAGCCTTTCGCGCGGCGATTCCTCAATTCGGGGCGGCTGTCGCTGCCCAGCGTCTATGACGGATCGCCGCTCAACACTCCCGATGGCTTCGCGCCCGGCGATACCCCGGCGCTGCGCCCGGGCGCGCCTGCGATCGATGCCCCCGTCGGCAACCGGTGGCTGGTCGGTGACCTGGGGTCCGGCTTCACGCTCGTGCGCTTCGCGGCTGCGGAGGGGACGGACGGACGAGCGAAGCGTGAGCTGTTAGGTGTGGCCTCAGGTGTTGAGCAACGCGTCGTCTCGGGTGAGGTCGCGCTCAGCCGCTATGGTGCGCTGACCGAGGCGGCGACCTATCTGTTCCGCCCCGATGGTCATGTCGCCGCGCGCTGGCGCACGTTCGAGCCGGACGCCATCATG
>CAYWBX010000415.1:0-4105 GCA_964456015.1 uncultured Hyphomicrobiaceae bacterium
CGGTCATCGCGGCGCTTCTGGCCCTGTCGCAGACCCGCATCGAGAACTGGTTCATCTCGGCGGCGACGGGCGTCATCGTCTTTTTCGCCGCGGCGCTGGTGGCACACCGGACGCTCTATGAGGCCAGACCCGCCGCACGGCACTTGACGGAATTCTACCTCTGGATGTCCTTCGGCGGCGTGCTCGGCGGCCTCTTCGCCGCGCTCATTGCGCCGCAGGTGTTCTCCGAGGTGTTCGAGTATCCGATCCTGCTCGCGCTCACCATGGCCTGCCGCCCGGGGGCGCTCGCGATCCGCTTCAAATGGTCGGATCGGGACGATCTCATGGGGCTTTGGCTCGTCATTGCGGCGGCGGCTCTCGCCATCATCTGGCTTCCCTACCTTCTCGTCCGCCTGCCGCGCTTCGACCTCGACGGCATCCCCGACGCGGCCTGGTGGGTGCGGGGTCCGATCGCGGCCTACATGCAGCTGCGCCTCTCGATCGCCGAATGGGGTTCGACGGCCGCGCTCGCGCTCGTCTTTGCGATCGGCATTCTCGCGTTCTGGCGGCAGCCGACACGGCAGCTCGTTCTGGCGCTCGGGCTGTGCGCCACCGTGGTCCTGCTGCCCTCGAGCGTGCGCCGGTCCGACGCCCAGCGCAGCTATTTCGGGATCTATCGGGTCTACATGTCAGGCGATTACAACATTCTCATGCATGGCACGACCCTTCATGGCGCCCAGAAAGTGCGCGACGAGCGCGGCGAGTACGTGGTCGACACCAGCCCGGCCACCTACTACCACCCGACGAGTCCCATGGCCCGCGCGATCGAGATCGTGCGCGAGCATGTCGGCGGCAACGGCGGCACGCGCCGCTTCGGCGTCGTGGGGCTCGGCGCCGGTTCGCTCGCCTGTCATGCGGCCGAGGGCGAGGAGTGGCGCTTCTTCGAGATCGACCCGCTCATCGTCAAGATTGCGACCGACAGCGACAACTTCACCTACCTCGCCAATTGCCAGCCGACACCGCCCGACATCGTGATCGGCGATGCGCGGCTGACGATCGCCAAGGAAGCCCCTGGCTCCTTCGATCTGCTCATCCTCGATGCTTTCTCCTCGGACGCCGTTCCAATCCATCTGATGACAGCCGAGGCGCTCGCCCTTTACCTCGACAAGGTGAGCCCCAACGGCATCGTCGTGCTGCACATTTCGAACCGGTATCTCGATCTCGACGCCGTCCTCAGCGCGACGGCCAAGCTCGTGCCGCAGGCTTACGGGCTCATCGTTTCCGACGACACGTCCGATGGAGGTTATGGATCGACGAGTTCCACGGTGGCGGCGTTCGCACGCCGGCCCGAGGCGCTCGCGCCCTTCCGCGAGCTCGGCGACGTGCGCGAACTCGACGACCGCGGCGTCAGGGCCTGGACCGACGATTTCTCAGACATCATCGGCCCGTTCCTCTCCAAGCTGCGAATCAACGAGTGAGGCCGAGGCCGCCGGCCGTGCGGCTTAGGCCCCTACGTCAAGACACCGCCCCGTCACAGTGCATCCCACCACCGCCGGATGCGGGTGCGCAGCGGCTCGTCGGGGAGCCTGCCGAAGCCCGCCGCCACATTGTCGCGCATGTGCGCGGCCTTGGCGGTGCCCGGAATGACGCACGCGATGGCCGGATGGCCCAGCAGATACTTGAGAAAAAGCTGGCCGAAGCTCTGCGCATCGAGTTCGCCGGCCCATCCCGGCAGATCGCGACCCGCAACACGGCGGAACATGTTGGCGCCATCGAACGGGCGGTTTGGAATGACGCCGATCCGGCGCTCGAGCGCGAGCGGGAGAAGGCTCGCCTCGGCGTCACGAACCGCAAGGGAGTAAGGGATCTGCACGAAATCGATGGGCTCGCTCCGCATGATGGCCATCAGCTCGTCGAACGCGGCGGTCGTGTAGTGGGTGACCCCGATCGTGCGGAACGTGCCCTTGTCCTTCTTCCGTCGCAGCGTTCGCATGTGGGTGCGCCAGTCGACGAGGTTGTGGATTTGCATGAGATCGATGACAGGTGCTGCGAGCTTCTCGGCCGAGGCGCGCATTTGCGCGATGCCGGCCGCCTCGCCCGTGGTCCACACCTTGGTGGCGAGAAAAGCTTTGTCGCGAGCGCCCATGCGGCGAAGCAGCGTGCCGACGACAGCTTCGGCTCGGCCGTACATCGGCGAGCTGTCGATCACTCGGCCCCCAGCGGCGAAAAGCGTCTCGAGAACCTCTCGGCGCTCGGCCATTGCGGCCGGTTCGTCGGGGATGTCGAAGGTCTGCCAGGTGCCGACACCTATGACGGGAAGCGGCTCGTTGATCGAGGCAATGAGGCGGGTGTGCATGGGCGGCTCCGCGCGCGCCTTCGTCGAAGGCAGCCCGGCATGTGCCGTGAGCGCGGACGCCAGGCCAGCGAGCATGTGCCGACGATGGAGCGATGCGTAGGACATGGCTCAGACTATCAGCCAGAAGAGCCTTGCGCGACAGGACGTCAATGCAGGGCCGCCATGGCGCGTGGGCCGGCAATTCGCGGTCACCCCACGACGCCGTCCCTTAGGGCCGATCAGCGCGGGTCTTCCGCTCACGTTTGAACTGCCGAAGCTCCAACCGATGACGGCGCGGAATGTTCGATATAGTCTGTGAGACCGGCGCCGCAGGCCGTTGTCTATGCCGCCGCAATGTTCAGCAATGGGAGAGATGCGTCATGGCCTACACGGTTCGTCGCATCGACTATTTCTACGCCACGGTGCCAGAAGCGCCCGGCACCGGCTATCGCGTGCTCTCGGAGCTTTCGCAGCAGGGCGTCAACCTCATCGCGGTCACGGCTGTGCCTGTCGGGCCGGCGCGTACGCAGCTCACGATCTTTCCGGACGACACCGCGCTGTTGCGCCATGCCGCTCAGGCCGCCAGCATTCCCCTCGACGGGCCGCACAAAGCGCTTGTCGTGCAGGGCGACGACGAGGTCGGCGCGCTCGCGCAGATCCATGAGAAGCTGAGCGATGCCAACGTGGTCGTGTTCGCCTCGACCGGCGTGGCCGACGGCCGGGGCGGCTATGGCTACATCATCTACGTCCGGCCCGAGGAGTACGAGCGGGCGGCCAAGGCGCTCGGAGTGTGAGCGAGAGGGACGGCACCGGCCCCGCGCGCCGTCTCCGCGCCACCTCACGAAACGCACCGCCAACGGTTGCGCGCGCGCCCCTTGCGCAGAGAGACACCCGCCCTCTCGTGCGGATCGCAGCGCAGGGGTCTCTTGGATCAGCGTGCTCGCCCCTATCGGTCAGGAAGCGCGGACCTGCGGACAGTCCTCGGGGCACCTCTCCCGCCGAGTGCCGGCCGATGCCGGTCAGCTCACCTGCGGGCCTTTGAACACCTGGATGTCGAGGGACTGGATCTTTTCGCGGAGCGTGTTGCGGTTGAGACCGAGCAATTCCGCAGCACGGATCTGGTTACCGCGCGTCGCAGCCAGCGCCGCAGTGATCAGCGGCAGCTCGACCTGGCGGATGATGCGACGATAGAGGCCGGGCGGCGGCAACTCACGACCGAAGCCGCCGAAATACTCGGCGAGGTAACGCTCGACGAGCTCGCCAAGCTCCTTCGGCGCGACGCCGCCCAACGACTGCGACGCGGCCGGTGCGGTCATCTCAGCAAGCTCGCTCTCGACGACGTCGAGCGGAATGACGTCCTGCGGATAGAGCGCGACGAGCCGACGGATCAGGTTCTCGAGTTCGCGCACGTTACCCGGCCAGGAATGGCGGCGCAGCCGATCGATGGCGGCGGGCGCCAGCTCGCGCGGTCCGAAGCCCTCCTTCGCCGTCTGGCGCAGGAAATGCCGGACAAGGTCGCCGATGTCATCGAGGCGCTCGCGCAGCGGGGGCAGGCGCAAGGGGACGACGTTCAAGCGATAGAACAGATCCTCGCGGAAGAGCCCCTGCTGGATCTGGCTGCGCAAGTCGCGGTGCGTGGCGGCCACGATGCGGACATTGGTCTTGATCGGCGTGCGCCCTCCGACGGTCGTATACTCGCCCTCCTGCAGGACGCGCAGCAGCCGGGTCTGCGCCTCCATCGGCATATCGCCGATCTCATCGAGGAAGAGCGTGCCGCCCTCGGCCTGCTCG
>CAYWBX010000416.1:0-4103 GCA_964456015.1 uncultured Hyphomicrobiaceae bacterium
GTGCGACCGAAACGCTCGCCGCCTACGCCGCCGCCCGCCGCACCGACGTGCTGACACGCTCGCTCGCCGTCGATGCGCTCAATCGCTCGCTGCTCGCGGATCTGGCATTGGCCGACCTCGCACGCGGCGCCGGCGTCGTGTCGCTCAACCTCGTGCCTTGGCTCAAGTCGATCGCCATGGAGCAGGGAATGGGGCCCGCCGGACCGCTGCCGTCGCTCCTGCGCCCGCGCACCGATGCGCCTCGCCGAACATCCGAGCCGTGATTGCTCCATGCCGTTCGCGAACCGCTGCAACGGCATGTCGGGATCAGTCCTCGAGCCAGAGGCCGGCGAGATCCTGGTTCACGAAATGCGTCGGGGTCATGATGAAGCCTTTGACCTTAGACGAGAGCCCGACGGTCCGGTTGAGCCAGAGGAACGGCACCTGATAGGCCTCCCTCAGGAAGCGCGCCTCGAAGGCACGCAGATGCGCCCGCCGCAGCGCCGGATCGAACTCGCTGTCGATCTTCGCATAGAGCTGGTCGATCTCGCGGTCGATGAACCCCGACGGGTTGTAGGTCGACACGTCCGCCGAGATGTTGCGCGCCAGCGCGATCGAGGGATCGTCGACGTTCTCGCCGAGAAAATCGATGATGACGTCGAACGCCCCCTCGCGCATGGCGTTGGTCAGCGTGCGCACGTCGACCTGGGCGTGCTCGGCCGTGACGCCGATCTGGCGCCACTGGTCGACGAGATAGATGCCCGCCGACGTGTAGGGGTCTTGGATGTTGCGGTTGGTGAGCTTGAGCGCAAGTCCCTCCTGCCCCGCCTCCTTGAGCAGCCGCCGCGCCTCGGCGCGCGCTGCGGCGATGTCCTTTCCGAAGCCCGGGTAGCTGGTGAGCTCGGCTTCGCTTGCGGCCCAGGGGGACTCGGGCCGCTGCGTTGCCCCGACGAAGCCCAGCGAGGAGACTTTGCTCAGCGCCTGTGCTCCAGCCCAGCGGTCGATGCCGAGCGACAGCGCCCGCCTCACCCGCGCGTCGTCGAACGGCTTCTTGCGCGTGTTGAAAGCGACGACGATCAAGAAGTCGTAGGGCTTGCTGTAGAATTGAATCTTGTCGCCAAGCGCCGAGCGCAGCTGATCGCGCACCGCCGGCGAGAGCGTGCGGAACTCGCCCATCACCTGCCCGCTCTGGATCGCCGTGCCGAGACTCGCCGGCGACGTGTTCACGGCTCGGAAGCCGTCGAGGTAGGGCTTGGGCTTGTCGAAATAGTCGGCAAACCGCGTGCCGGTCCAATGCGCGCCGCGCACCCGTTCCCCGAACACGAACGGGCCCGAGCCCATCACCTCATTGGCCGGATAATTGGGGTCCTTGGCGAGCTTGGCGGCGCTGTAGATGCAGTTGAAGGGGCTTGCGATCGTGAACAGGAAGGCGGGCGAAGCGGACTTGAGCTTGAAGACGACGGTCTGCGGATCGGGCGCCTCGATGTCCTCGATGCGCGCATAGACGGAGGCGCGAACCGAGACGACGCCCTGCGGCGGTTTGCGGATCCGGTCGAAACTCGCCTTGACGTCCGCCGAGGTGAGCGGCGTACCGTCGTGGAACTAGATCCCGGGCCGGATCTTGAAGGTGTAGGTCCGCTTGTCCGCGCTCTCCGACCAGCTTTCGGCGACGTCGGGCGCCACCTTCGAGGTGTCGTTGGGATCGATCTTGATCAGCAGCGAGTAGTGCGGCGAGACGTAGTGCATCGTGGCGAAGCTCGTCGCCGCGTGGCAGTCCGTCGTCGGCGGATCACCGAGCACCGCATACGTCAATGTTCCGCCGCGGCGCGGCTGCTGCGCCGCAGCCTCGTCGGCGCCCACGCCGACGCCCGACGCCAGTGCGGCCGCCAAGCCAAGTCTCAGGACGCGCCTTAAGCATTGCGCCGCCGACATGCCATGCCTCCCTGAACGTGTTCTTGCTTGTCGGCGAACATTGACACATCACCTTGGCTCCGCAAACCCTTGCGGCGCATCGCATCATTGCATCCGCATCAACCCGACGGTCGCGCTCCGATGGCATCTCAGCTCCCGCTCGCCGGTCACGTCGCAGTCGAACTCGCGCGATTCGACTCGAGCCCCGTCACCCGCCGCGCGATCGCCATCGCCGGGCGCATCGCCGCCGATCTTGGAGCTACCGTGATCCGCATCCTGCCGGCAGGCGCGGATGCTGGCGAAAGCCGCAGCGGGCTCGCTGCGCAGTTGCATGCCGGATGCCCCGGAGCCGCGCCGCTGCCGGACGCCACGGCCTCCTTCCTCGAGCGGGGCAAGCTCGCCGTCGCCGAGGCCGACGTGGAGGCCGCTCACGCGCGCCACGCCCACCTCATCGCGCGGAGCGATGCCGTCTTGTGCGACAGCCTCCGGCTTCCCGCGACGCTTGCGCGCGCGCCGATCAAGGTGCACGTCGCTGACGGCGTGCCCGCCGATCTCGGGGTTTCGCGGGCCGAGACCACCGACACCGTCATCCTCGCCCTCTCCGGCCTGCTCGACCTGATCGGACACCCCGACGAGGCGCCGGTTCCGCTCGGCGGCGCGCAGGCGGCCGGGCTTGCGGGTCTCGCCGCATTTTCGGGGCTCGCCGCCGCGCTCGCCGCCGGAAGAGCGGACGTGGTGCATGTCTCCGCGCTTGAGGCCTGCCTCTGGTCCAATTGGAAGAGCTACGCCGAACGGCTTTACATGGGCCGTGCGCCATCGCGGCAAGGCAACCTGGCCGAATGGCAGGTCGTGCCGTGCGCCGACGGCTTTGCCACGCTTATCTACCTCGAGAAGGACTGGCCCGCCGTGTGCCGCATGATCGGCGATCCACGGCTTGCGGAACCACCCCTCGACACGCAGGCCGGCCGCCGCGCCGACCAGCGCAAGGTCTATGACATCGTCCGTCCCTGGTATGCCGCCCGCACGCGCGCCGAGATCGCCGCCCTTGCGCGCCGCGAGGGCCTGCCCATCGCTCCGGTGCTCGCTGTCGGGGAACTGGCCGAGGACCCGCAGTATGCCGCGCAAGGGTTTCTGGTCCGGCCGGCCGCTGAGGGCCTGCCGGATGAGGCGCGCGTTCCGTGCATTCCGACCGTCTGGAACGGAATGCGGTTTCCGCCCTCGCCCGTCCGGAGCGCCGCCGGAGAGGCCTGCGAGGCCCTCAAGGCCGCGTCGCCGCGGCCCGCCCCGCTCGCCGGTACGCGCGTCCTCGACCTCGGCATCATCACCGCCGGCGCCAGCACATCCGCGCTGCTTGCCGACCTTGGCGCCGACGTCATCAAGGTCGAGAGTTCGGCCTACATCGATCCCTTCCGCACCTGGGACCGCGGCCTCGGTGCGCCCGACTGGTGGAATCGGTCGCGCTTCCTCCAGTTCACCAACCGGAACAAGCGCGGCCTCGCGATCGACCTCAAGCATCCGAAGGGCAAGGCGCTGTTTCTCGATCTCGTGGCGCGCGCCGACGTCGTCGTCGAGAACTTCCGCCGCGGCGTGCTCGAACGTCTGGGGCTCGGCTGGGAGACGCTCCAGGCCCGCAACCCGCGGCTCATCCTGTGCTCGATCACCAGCCAGGGCGAGTGCGGCCCCGATGCGGGCGCCGCCTCCTACGGCTCGACGCTCGAAGCAAACTCCGGCCTCTCCGATCTCACGCGCGATGCCCGCGGCGTCCCGCTCATTTCCGGCATACTGCTCAACTATCCCGATCAGATCGTGTCGATCTATGCCGCCGGCATCATCGCCGCCGCGGTCATGAGCCAGCGCCGCACGGGCCGGGGCGCCCATCTCGACATCTCCCAACGCGAGCTCGCGAGCTTCCTGATCGGCGATCATGTTCTGGCGTCGACCGGCGGCCTCCCGCCGCCGAAAGGCCCTGAGGCCCGGATCGAGCCGGCGGCGGAAGGCCGCTGGGCCGTCATCCTGCCCGGCGGCGCGCGCGCCCCTGTGCGCACCGGCGACGACATTCACGATGCCCGCCGGCGCGGCGAGATCACCGTCGCTTTCGCCAATGCGCCGGACGGCAGCGAAGTGAAAGGCGCGCCCTTCCGGCTCGGCGGCCGGCCGTTCCCGGTCGCGCGGCCTGCCCCCGATCTTGGCGAGCACAACGCCGAGGTGCTGGC
>CAYWBX010000417.1:0-4102 GCA_964456015.1 uncultured Hyphomicrobiaceae bacterium
GCCGGTCAACGCCTCCGGCAGCCGGAAGTCGTTGACCGATCCGGTCGCCAGGCGTGGCGAGAGGGGGACGAGAAAGGTATGATCTCATAGAGTTTCGGCGGAGACAGCGATGCGTCGATCGACGGTCCTTTGGCTTGCGTGTGTCCTGCTCTCGAGCGCCTGCGGGCCGGTGCTCGCGCAAGGCGCGCCGCCCGGCGGCAACGTCGGGACGCCGGCCCCGACAGGCGTTGGAAACCAGCAGCAGGCACCGTCCGGCCAGCCGGCTCGGCCTTCGGCGCAGCAGCCGCCAGCGCCGCAGCGCGGCGCTCCGCCTCGCCAGCCGCCCGCCGCCCAACAACCGGCGGCGTCGCAATCCGCCCCGCAGCAGGCGCAACCGCAACCGACCGTCACGCCGGGCGGCCAGCGACCGGGGACCGCCACGGCGACCGAGCCGGCTCAGCAGCCGGCAGCGTCGCCGACGGGAACGGGGACAGGGCAGCCCGCGCCCCCACCCCCGGCCGCGCAGCCGACGCAGCTGCCGCCGGCGACGGGCCCGGTACCCTCCGAGATGGCGCAATGCACGACTGCGAACACGGCTGCGTCGCTCGAGGCATGCAGCCGGGTGATCAGCGACCGGCGCGTGCCGCGCGACGTGCTGGTGATGGCTCACGCCAACCGGGCGAGCGTCCGCCTGCAGCGCAATGAGGTTGATTTGGCGCTCGCCGACCTCAACGAGGCGATCCGCCTAGATCCGCGCAACGTCGCGGCGGTGATGGCGCGCTCGCAGGTGCACGTCCGGCGCGGCGAGCTTGACAGGGCCATTGCCGACCTGAGCAACGCCCTCGGCGTTGCCGCCGATCCGCTCCCCGTGCTGCGCCAGCGCGCCAGCCTGCATCAGCGCCGTGGCGACCTTGAAGCCGCGCTGGCCGATCTCAATGCGGCGATTGATCGGAACCCGCAGGATGCCGCGACGCTCCATCAGCGTTCGCAGATCCATGTGCTGCGCAACGAGACCGACCGCGCCATCGCCGATCTCGATGAATCGCTCCGTCTCAACCGCGACAATCTCGTCGCGTATGCGGAGCGGGCCGACATTCGGCTGCGACAAGGCGACCGCGTGCGCGCGCTTGCCGACATCGGCGAGGCGATCCGGCTCGATCCACGCAACAGCCGGCTTCTGGCGCTTCGCGCCCGGCTCCACCAGGAAGCCGGCCAGAACGATGCCGCCATCACCGATCTGACAGCCGCGCTCGCCATCGACCGCAACAACGCCGAGATCCTGATGCAACGGGCGCGTCTGCACTGGCAGGCGGGCAATGCCGATCGCGCGATTGTCGACCTCAACGAAGTGATCCGGCGAAACAATCGCAACGGCGAGGCCTACCGCCTGCGCGGGCTGGCGCATGCCCGGCGCGGCGACAACGACCGGGCGGTCACGGACCTCACCCAGGCCATCAACCTCAACGTTCGCGATGCCGAGGTCTACAACGCGCGCGCCGAAGCCAACCTGCGCCGCAACCAGCGCCAGCAGGCAACCGCCGACTTTCGCGCGGCGCTGCAAGTCGACGCCAACAACCAGGTGGCGCGCGACGGGCTGCGCCGGCTCGGCGTGAACAACTGATCCGAATCCACTCGCATCCGTCAGACCTGCGATCCGGCGGGCCGCGCGGCTGACCCGGCACGCGATGTCCCGCTCAGGGGCGCTCGAAGCGGCTGATGCCGTACCGCGCGAGGCGTGGCGGCGGCGCCTCGTCCACCTCCGGTTCATCGTCCCCCGCGTCTCCTTCGATCGCGATCACGGCCGGTGGCGCCTTTCTCGCCGGCGATGGCAGGAGCTGATCGACGATCAGGCATCCCAGAATGTTAACGACGACCGTAAACAACGCGAACTGAGTGGCCAGCGACGTCGCGACGTGCCTCCCTTCTTGAGGGCTTGCGATCAGCGGCTGCCGGAGCGGCAAAGCAGGCGCCGGCATGTGGGGTCGCGGATCGGCGGCACGCGCCAGATCCTTTCTGAGCCGGGTCCGAAGTCGGAGCACGGACGGCGGATGGAGCGCCATCCAATGGCCGCCGAAGGGGACCTGCTGCAATCGTCCGAAAGGCTGGGATCGAGCAGAACGGGCGTTGCGAGAGCGGTGCGGGCGAGCTCGGTTCATGCAAGAACTCTACAGGCATCGCCCGCAAAAAGTGTTATGAAGAAATATACAATTACAAGTTGCATTCTCGCCTTCGCGCGCCACGTACGAGCCTCGCCCCACCTTCACACCGGCTGACCCGCGCCGAGGCGATCGGCGACCACGCCGGCGATGGCCATCGCGGCAGTAAGGCCGGGGCTTTCGATGCCGAACAGCAGCATCAGTCCGTCGACCCCATGCGTCTCCGCGCCGTGCAGCATGAAATCCGGCACCGGTTCGCCCTCGCGATAGAGCTTCGGCCGGATGCCCGTGTAATCGGCATGGAGGCGCGATGCGTCGAGTGCGGGAAAGTAGGAACGGATGAATCCCAGAAACTTGTCGAGTTTCCTCTCGTCGAAACGATAGTCGATCTCGGGGATCCATTCGATGTCGGGACCGAACTTGCAGCGCCCGCCGATGTCGACGGTGGCGTGCAGGCCGAGCCAGGCGCCGTCGGGCATGGGATAGATGTGGCGCGCGAACGGCGACTTTCCCGAATAGGCATAGTATTGGCCGACCGCGTAATAGGTCTCAGGCGGACGATAGTTGCCGGTCCACGGAAAGGTGCGGGCAAGCTTTGACGCGTGCAGGCCCGCCGAGACGATCAGGCGGCGCGTCGTGATGCAGGCGGGTGCTGCGCCGCCGGTCGCGACCTCGAGCGCGCCCCCGGTCGTCCGTCCGATCCGCACCACGGGCGTGTTCAGGATGACCTGGGCGCCCGCCGCCTCGGCGTGCCCCTCGAGTGCGAGCATGAACGCGTGACTGTCGATGATGCCGGTCGATGGCGAGAGCAGCGCCGCCACGCAGAAAACCTCTGGCTCGATCCTGCGAGCCTCCTCCCCGGTCAGCGGTTGCAGATCGCCGACGCCGTTCTTGAGCGCGGTCTCCTGGATGGCTTTGAGTTTCGGAATCTGGCTGTCGCTGGTCGCAACGAGCAGCTTGCTGATACGCCTGTGCGCGACGCCGTTCTCTTCGCAGAACCGGTAGAGCATCGACTTGCCCTCGACGCACAGCCGCGCGCGCAGGGAGCCCGGTGGGTAGTAGATCCCGGCATGAATGACCTCGCTGTTCCGCGAGGAGGTCTCCGATCCGATGATGTCGTGCTGCTCGAGGACCATCACGTCCTGGCCTCTGAGCGCCAGCTCCCGCGCGATGGCCAGTCCGACGACGCCGGCCCCGATCACGATGGTCTCGACGTCGGTGCTCATCCCTGGGCTCCTCGCATGGCGCTTCTTCAAGGCGGCGTGCTTGATGGCACGATTTCACGAGCGATGCCAGATCGCCGGGTCGTCCGAAGGTACCGTGTCGAGATTGGCGGCGGGCCAGCCGACCCGCTCGCTCGGTCCCCGACCGTGCCATCGCCGCGCGCTCAGGAATTGGCTACGGTCCCCGGAGCCGCAAATCAGTTGCCAGGGAGATTGCCATGCCTGTCAGCCTCGCCGCGCTGCCTCGCCGCAGACTGGGACGCACCGGCCTCGAGGTCACCGCGCTCGGCTTCGGCAGCGCACCGCTCGGCGACATCTACGAGGTTCTGGACGACCAAACCGCGATTGATACCGTCACAGCCGCGGCAGCGGGCGGCATCACGCTCTTCGATACTGCGCCGCTCTACGGCCAGGGGAGCGCCGAGCACCGCGTCGGCACGGCGCTCCGCCGGCGCCCCAAGGGGAGCTTCGTCGTCTCGACCAAGGTCGGACGGCTGCTTTCGCCCGCACCCGCCGGGCGCATCAGGACGACGCGCTACGTCGGCGGTCTCGAGTTCAACGTCACCAACGACTACACCTATGATGCGGCCATGCGATCGCATGAGCATTCGCTGATGCGCCTCGGGCTGCCCAAGGTCGACGTGCTCCTGATCCACGACGCCGACGCCTGGACGCACGGTCCGGTCGAAGGACCGAAGCGCTACCGCGAGGCGATGGACGGCGCCTACCGCGCGCTCGAGAAGC
>CAYWBX010000418.1:0-3557 GCA_964456015.1 uncultured Hyphomicrobiaceae bacterium
GGGGCGAACTCGCCGAGGATTTCGAGTGTCGCCGTCGTCCCGTTCACGGTCGGCTTATCAATGATGCGCCGGATGGCCGCAAGAGCTTCTGACCGGTCGGCGGGCCTCACATAGCGCAAGTCGATCCGTCCTTCGGCAGAGGGCGCCACGGTGTTGACCGACTGCCCGCCTGAGATGAGGCCGACATTGAGCGTGAGACCGCGATTGAGGTCGGTCAGCGCATGAATGGCCACGATCTTGTGCGCGAGCTCGCCGATCGCCGAGATGCCCTTCTCGAAGTTGCCGCCGGAATGCGCCGCCTTGCCGGTCACCTCCATGCGCATGAAGACGCCGCCTTTCCGGCCGGTGACGACATTTCCCGTCGGTCGCCCGGGTTCGGAGTTGAAGACGCAACGCGCCTCCCGCGCGACGCGCTCGATGATCGGCCGCGAGGACGGCGAGGCGATCTCCTCGTCGGAGGTGATGAGCGCGACGAGTGGGGCGGGCGCGCCGCCGAAGCGCTTGAACGCCTCCAGAACGAAGGCGTTCATGACAAGCCCGCCCTTCATGTCGACGACGCCCGGTCCGTAGGCGCGGCCATCCACGATGCGGAATTTTCTGCGTTGGGCCTCGCCTTTCGGGAAGACCGTGTCGCGATGGCCCATCAGCACGATCGGCTTTTCGTTCGACAGACTGTCGTCCATCCGAACGTGGATGGCGTCGCCGTAGGTCTCGTGCGGCTCCTTGCGCACGATGAACCCGCGCTCGCTGAAATGGCGGATGAAGCGGTCGCCGACCGCATCGACTCCGGTCTTGTCGTAGCTGCCGCTGTCGATATTGACGACCTCCTCCAGGAGATCAAGCATCGCCTGCTTGTTGGCTGCGAGCCAGTCGCAGATTTGCGCTTCTGTCTTGCTGAGCATCTTTGGCTGGGTCGCCATGCGCGTCTCCGGCATTGCACATGAAGGACCGAAGTGTATCCGGTCTGCGCCGGGCTCTGTCCAGTGCGGACCGCGCGAGCCCGCGTGCCAACTCGACCGCCCCTCAAACGCAATGCCGCAGTGCAGCGGACGCAATGCTTCGAGCGGGCCTTCAGCGAGGCGCTCCGGCGTCGCGTGCCGACTGGTGTCGGCGCTTCAGCGCTCTCAGCCGGTGAGCATGTCGAGCTGCCCGATGGTGCCGAGCCCCGGTGCGGCGGCAGACGATCTGCGCTAGGCTTTCAAAGCGACAGGACACAACGGCAGCGTCAGGCCGTGCGCCCGTCAACGGATTTGGCCTCGCTCGAACGGAAACAAGGAGAACGTCCCATGCCGATCAAGTCGAAGTACCTCTTCATCGTCAGCATGGATGTCGACAAGGACAAGGAGGCGCTGTTCAACGAGGTCTATGACACCGAGCACATCCCCCTCTTGTCCAAGGTGCCCGGCGTCATCGCCGCAACGCGCATCAAGGGCGAGGACTTCGAGTTCAATCTCGGCGGCGAGCGCATCAGGAAGCAGCATGAGGGCGCGCGCTATACGGCCATCTACGAGATCGAGAGTCCCGCAGTGCTGCTCTCGCCCGAGTGGGCGAAGGCGGGCGAGCAGGGCCGCTGGCCTAAGGAGGTGCGTCCGTTCACGCGCAACCGCAGCCACAAGGTCTACAAGGTCATCTGAGGTCGCGGCCGGAGAGCACAGGCGATGAATGAACGCTTCAAGGGCAAGGTCGCGCTCGTGACGGGCGGCGGCCACGGGATCGGCGCGGCGATCGTGGATCGCCTCGCCGCCGAAGGTGCGGCTGTCCTCGTCTGCGACATTCGCCGCGAGCACGCCGAAGCCAAGGCACAGGCGATCGCCGGTCGCGGCGGGACGGCCGTTGGCTGTGCGGGCGATGTCCGCGTGCGGTCCGACGTCGAAGGGGTGGTTGCCCGCGCCGCGTCCGCGCTCGGTCGCCTCGACGTCCTCGTCAACGCGGCCGGCATCATGGACCGGGCGCCGTTCCTGGAAATGGACGACGAGCTGTGGCGCCGCGTGATCGACACAAACCTCTATGGGACGTTCACGGTTTGTCAGGTGGCGGCCCGCCAGATGATCGCCGAGAAGCATCCCGGCGCCATTGTCAACATCGCCTCTGGCTCGGGCCTGTTGGGCGGCCGGGGCCGAGCCGCCTATGGCGCATCCAAGGCCGGGGTCATCAATCTGACCCAGACGATGGCGATCGAGCTCGCGGAGTTCTCCATCCGCGTCAACGCCATCGCGCCGGGCCCCGTGAAGACGCGGCCCGAGCAGGGCGCGGCCATCGGGCCGAGTGTTGCCGCCCGAATGCCCATGAAACGCTTCGGCAGGCCCGAGGAGATCGCCGCGATGGCCGCCTTTCTGGCGTCGGATGAGGCAAGCTTCTCGACCGGCCACACCTTCGCGGCGGATGGCGGGTTCACCATCACGGGCATTCTCGAGGGATAGGCCGTCGCGCCGATCGGACGCGGGCGGCTGCAGCGGCGCCGGAGATGAGGCCCGGCCGATCCTGGGGGACTGGTCCGGACCGCCGGTCAGGCGACACTGAAGTGCCCCTTGTTGCACGGCCGGACCGATTGGATAACTGTGGGCGGACGACATCGACAGGGAACCTCGCAATGCATGAACGCAATCTCGGCTCCTCCGGCCTGCGAATTTCGGAGGTCGGCATCGGTTGCAACAACTTCGGCGGTCGCATCGACACCCGCGAGACCGGCCGCGTCATCGATAAGGCCATCGATCTCGGCATCACCTTCTTCGACACGGCCGACATCTACTCGAACCGCGGCGGCTCCGAGACCGCCATGGGCGAGGTGTTGAAGGGCGGCAAGCGCCAGAAGATCGTCCTTGCTAGCAAGTGCGGGATGCAGATGGACGAGTTCGGCAAGCTGAAGGGCGCGTCCCGCCGCTACATCATGAACGCGGTGGAAGGCAGTCTGAAGCGCCTGCAAACCGATTACATCGACCTCTATCAGATCCATCAGGTCGACCCGCTGACGCCGATGGAGGAGACGCTGCGCGCTCTCGATGATCTCGTCCGCCAGGGCAAGGTCCGCTACATCGGTCTCTCCAATCATCCGGCTTGGATGGTGGTGGAGGCGCAGGAGACCGCGCGCAGGTGCAATCTTCACCGGTTTGTCTCTTGCCAGGACGAATACAGCCTTCTCATTCGCGACGCCGATCGCGAGCTCATTCCGATGATGACGAAGTATGGCCTCGGTCTTCTGCCCTACTTCCCGCTCGCTTGCGGTCTGCTGACTGGCAAATATTCGCGCAACGCCATGCCCCAGGGCGCCCGCCTGACCGAGACCAAGCGTTGGGCCGACAAGTATCTGACCGACCGCAACTGGCGCGTCACCGAGGCGCTGACCGCCTTCGCCAGGGCGCGCGGACACTCGCTTCTGGAACTCGCCTTCTCCTGGCTGCTCGCCCGGCCGACGGTGGCAAGCGTCATCGCCGGTGCGACGAGCCCGGATCAGGTCGAGGCGAACGTGAAGGCCGCGTCCTGGAAGCTGTCGGCCGAGGATCTTTCGGAGATCGACCGCATCACCGCCCCCTCCGGCGCCGGCGCGGTGCAGGAGTAGT
>CAYWBX010000418.1:3567-4101 GCA_964456015.1 uncultured Hyphomicrobiaceae bacterium
GGCGCCGGCGGAACGGCGGCCGGCAACAGCGAGGCGGCCGCTCTCCCGCTCGTAAATGGTGAACCCGCGCGGCCGCGCTGGCGACTTGCCGAGCCGCCGTCGTGACGACGCTGCACCATGGCTGTTGACGTTCTTGTGGAAGCTCCGAGATGAAGCCGCGCATCGCACTGATCGGACTCGGGATGGCGGTGACGCCGCACGCCAAGGGACTGGTCGACCTCATCGCATCGGGTGAGGCCGAGGTGGCGGCGGCGTTCAGCCCCACCGCGGCGCGGCGCGCGGCTTTCGCCACCAACTTTGCCTTCCCGCTTGCCGACGATCTCGAGCGAATCCTGTCCGACCGCAGCATCACCGCAGTCGGCATCCTTACGCCGCCAAATACCCATCTCGAACTGGTTCGCAGGGCAGCAGCTGCAGGCAAGCACATCCTGCTCGAGAAGCCGCTCGAGATCGACACCGCCCGCTCCGAGGAGCTCGTCGCTCTCGCCGAAAAGGCCGGGGTGACGCTCGCGGTCATGCTGCAGCACCGATTCC
>CAYWBX010000419.1:0-1995 GCA_964456015.1 uncultured Hyphomicrobiaceae bacterium
GCGGTCAAAGAGTCCGGTCGAAAAGTCGTCGCCCTCGCGCACCGCTTCCGAGAAGGCTGTCCGGCGCAGGGCCGTTCCCATCTCGTCGGCGATCGAAAGCAATCCGTTCCACAATACCGAGAGAGTAATGGCGTCAACCTCTCGTCGGTTGCTCAACGCGACTGATGGTTTGGCGTCGCGCGTCATGCTCTTCCTCCCGAAATCTCGATGATGAGATGGCCGTTGCCGCTCGCCCGCGCCACGTCGCCCGGCAGGACGACGGTCATCGACTCCCGCTCCTCGATCAGAGCTGGCCCGGTCACCGATTGGCCGGCCCTTAACCGGTATCGGTCGATCACTCTTGCATCGACAAAGCCACCGGCTTCGGGAAAGTAGGCGCGCCGGGAGCCGACGCCGCGCGCCGGGCCGTCGTCGATAGCCGCCCCAATGAGGCCGCTCACGGCGCCGCTCTTGCCGAGGCGGGAGAGGGTTGCAATCAGATACCAGTCGATCGCCTCGACCGGGGTGCCGCTGTCGGCGTAACCGTAGGTCTGCGCGTAGGTCGCTTCGAACGCTGCGACGGCCGCGGCGGCGAAGCCGTCGCCGATGTCGCCGGTCGGCAGATCGACGCGGATTTCGAAGCCCTGGCCGGAATAGCGCATGTAGGCGCCGCGCCGCCACCTCGCTTCGGCGGCGATCTTGAGGTTGTCGAGGTCCGCCCGCGCGCGCGCCTCCAGCTCGCGGAAGATCCGGGCGATCTCTCCCGTGGCTTCCGGCTCCATCCTGAGAATGCGCGACATCGAAACGTCGATTTTGGCGTCCGCCGTCAGCAGGCCGATGGCCGATCCGACGCCGGCACCGACCGGCACGATAACCTTCGGAATCCCGAGCCGGCGCGCCAGACGGCAGGCGTGCAGCGGACCGGCGCCGCCGAACGCGACCAGCGCATAGCGGCGCGGATCGCGACCGCGCTCGATCGAGACGATGCGCATGGCCCGCTCCATGTTGCTGTTGGCGACCGAGTGGATGCCCCAGGCGGCCTCCTCGAGGGTCAGCCCCAGCGGGCCGGCGATGTCGCGCGCAATGCCGCGGCGAGCGGCCTCGACATCGAGACGCAGGCTGCCGCCACAGAACCAGTCGGGATTGAGATAGCCGAGTACGACGTTTGCGTCCGTGATCGTCGGCTTGTCGCCGCCGCGGCCGTAGGCCATCGGTCCGGGCTCGGCGCCTGCGCTCTGCGGCCCGACCTGGATCAAGGCGCGATGCGCCGCTGCGATGCTGCCGCCGCCGGCGCCGATCTCCACGAGCTCCACGGCCGAGACGTTGAGCGGCAGCCCGCTGTAGCGCCGGTTGTCGATGCCGTCCACCTCGAAGGTCTGGGTGATTGCGGGCTCGCCGTCGTCGACGGCGCCGAGCTTGGCCGTCGTCCCGCCCATGTCGAAGGTGAGAACGTTCGGATGTCCTTCCTCGCGCCCGACCGCCGCAGCCATCAACACGCCTGCGGCAGGCCCTGATTCCACGATCCGCACCGGGAACGCGCGCGCGAGGTCCGGCGTCACCAGTCCCCCGTTCGACTGCATGATGTAGAGGCTTGTCCGAAATCTTCGCGCCGCAAGCGACGTGGTGAGCGTGGCCAGATATCGGTCGACGATCGGCCGGACATAGGCGTTGGCGACGGTCGTGCTTGTCCGCTCGTATTCCCTGAGTTTCGGTGATACTTCATGACTGGTCGAGACGGCAATATCCGGCAGCGCTTTGCGGATCGCCTCGCGCGCCGCGATTTCATGCGTCGGATTGGCGTAGGCGTGCAGGAATGCGATTGCGACCGATTCATAACCTCCATCCGCAAGAGCCTCGATCGCCGTGGCGAGGCTGTCCGCGTCGAGCGGCTCGAGGACCGCACCTCCGGCATCGATCCGTTCACGCAACTCGAGGATGTGCCGCCGCGCGATCAGCGGGGCCGGTTTGTCGTGGTGGATGTTGTTTGTGTCGTACCTCTTCTGTCGCCCGATGATT
>CAYWBX010000419.1:2005-4081 GCA_964456015.1 uncultured Hyphomicrobiaceae bacterium
CGTACGCGCCTCCTTGCGCTCGAGGATGGCGTTGGTCGCAATCGTCGTGGCGTGGAGGACGCTGCCGACATCCTCAGGCCGGCCCTCGTGCCGGGCAAGACTCTCGTCGAGTCCTTCGATCACGGCCTGCTCGAGGTGGCGCGGCGTCGTCAGTGCCTTGCCGAACCGGATGAGCCGCCGCCGTTCGTCATAGAGGACGAAGTCGGTGAACGTACCGCCGATATCGAATGCGATATGGATCATGTACACTCCGGGCTGACGCGCGGACCTTCTGCGGGTGGTTCGGCCTGGTTCGCAGACCGCATCACGCCATGTAGAGGCCGCCGTTGGCGTGCACCACCTCGCCGGTGATGAAGCGGGATCTGTCCGAGGCCAGGAAGACGATGACGTCGGCGATTTCCTCAGGTCTTGCCATGGCCCCGAGCGGCACCAGCCGTGATTGTTCCTGCATCTCGGCCTCGCTGAATTGAAGGCGCGGCTGCGCCGTATCGGTGAGCCCAGGTGCGATGGCGTTGACCCGGATACCGTGCGGCGCGAGCGCCAGAGCCATGGCGCGCGTCATTCCGATGACCCCGGCCTTGCTTGCCGAATAGTGCACGCCGAGGACATGCCCGCGCACCGCCGAAGACGACAGATTGACGATTGCTCCTTTGGCGCCGCGCGAGACCATGTGGCGCGCCACGTGCTGCGCAACCAGGAAGCTCCCCTTGAGGTTCACGGTCAGAACCTCGTCCCATTCGCTTTCTGCGAGCGTGAGGAATGACGATCTCGGGAAGATGCCGGCATTGTTGACGAGCGCGTCGATGCCTCCAAGTGCTGCGACCGCGTCGGTTACGATCCGGGCGCACTCCGCCCCGCTTGCGACATTGCCCTGCACGAGCGCGGCCCGTCGTCCGCGCGACCGGATCTCATCGGCCACATCGCTCGCAGCCGCCTTGTCGTCGAGCCAGTTGATGGCGACATCCGCCCCCGCATCGGCAAGGGCCAGCGCAGCGGCGCGGCCAATTCCCTGCTGAGCCCCGGTCACCAGCGCCCCACGTCCCTGCATCGTCATGACACCCCGCCCATTCAACCCTTGCACGAGAACTGCGCGACTGGCTGCGTCACAGTCCGAGGTAAGCGCGTCGCACGTCCGACATGGTGCGCCGGCCTGCGCTGTTCATCATCAAGATTCTGTATAACACGGTCGGAACGGTGCCCCGGCCGTTCTGGGAGGCGATCAAGGAGTTTCCGACTTCCTGCGGCGAGGTCGGCTGGCAGGCCGTCCGCCAGATCGACCGCCTTGCGGAGGCATTCAGGGCGGCGGGATGGCCGATCCTTTACCCGTATATCTCACGTAAGGAAAAGTTCGACGGGGGCAGGCTCGCCGACAAGGTTCCTGCGCTCATGACTGTCGCCGAGAAAGGCTAAGAGTTCGTGGCCGAGGTGGCCCCGCGAGAAGGCGACATTCTGCTGCCGAAGATGCACCTGAGCGCCTTCTTCGGGACGCCTCTGACAAGCTATCTCATCGAGTGTGGCGCCGATACGCTCATCGTGACGGGGTGCACCACAAGCGGCTGCGTGCGCGGCACCGTGGTCGATGGCTTCGCGTACAATCTCCGTATGGTCGTCCCGCACGACGCGGTCTACGACCGCAGCGCCACCTCGCACGCGGTCAATTTTTTCGACATGGCGTCCAAATATGCCGACGTGATGACGACAAGCGAGTGCCTTGCTGCGCTCGCCGCGTTGCAGGGGGCAAGGGCCGCGGAATAGTGTGATCCCTAAGGACCCGCGCAATTCAGAGGGCGAGAAGGGAATGGTTGAGGATCGCCGCAGGCAATCAGCCGACGCCGTCTCTCGCCTTCTCGAGTCGGCCGCGGCCGTCGATCCGTCTGGGGTGCCGCCGAAAGTGCGGGCGCGCGCTGCGCTTGTGCTCTGCGACGATCTCGCGGCCATGGTTGCGGCGAGCGGCGAGGCCGAGGTCGCCGCCGCGCGTCAAGCTTTTGCCGCTTCGAGCGCAGGCCGCGAGGCAACCGTCTTCGCCGCGGGCATCCCGGGGTCTTGCACATCGCAAAAGCAGCATCGCACCGGCGC
>CAYWBX010000420.1:0-4073 GCA_964456015.1 uncultured Hyphomicrobiaceae bacterium
AGCGGATCGCGTTCAATGTCCCGCGCGAACTTCGCGATGGCGCGGCCTGATACCGAGGTTGAGCACGGGACGAAGCAGCAATGGCCGTCTACACCGAGGTTTCCGACGAGGAAATCGAGACCTTCATCGAAAGCTATGGCCTCGGCCGCGTGCTGTCGTTCAAGGGCATCGCCGAGGGCGTCGAGAACACCAACTACATGGTGACGACCACGGCCGGGCACTACATTCTCACGCTCTATGAAAAGCGCGTCGACCCGGCCGAACTGCCGTTCTTCCTGGCGCTGATGGAGCACCTGGCGCAGGCCGGGCTCACCTGTCCGGTGCCATTGCGCGACAAGGAGGGCCGGAACCTTCGCGAGCTCGCCGGCCGGCCGGCCGCGCTCGTGACCTTTCTCGACGGCGTCTGGATCCGACGGCCTTCGGTGGAGCATTGCGCCGCTGTCGGGGCGGCGCTTGCGCGGCTGCACATTGCGGGTCGCGATTTCCCCATGCGGCGCGCCAATGGACTGGGCCTTGCGAGCTGGCGGCCGCTCTTCGAGCGTTTCGCACCGCGCGCCGACGAGATCGCGCCCGGCCTTCGGCAAGCAATCGCGGAAGAGCTCGATTGGCTCGAGCGCCATTGGCCGCCGGGCCTGCCCGAAGGCATCATCCACGCCGATCTCTTTCCCGACAACGTGTTCTTCCTCGAAGACAAGCTGTCCGGCCTCATCGATTTCTATTTCGCGTGCACCGATGCTTTCGCCTACGATGTCGCGGTCTGCCTCAACGCTTGGTGCTTCGAGACCGATCGAGCCTACAACATCACCAAAGGGCGCGCCCTGCTCAGAGCCTACGATGCCGTGCGGCCGCTGACGGCAGCCGAGCGCGATGCCATGCCGACACTCGCCCGCGGTTCCGCGCTTCGCTTCTTGCTCACGCGAGCCTACGACTGGATCAACACCCCGCCCGATGCGCTCGTGAAGCGAAAGGATCCCAAAGAATACCAGCGGCGACTGCGCTTCCATCAGACCGTCGCCAGCATCACCGAGTACGGGCTCGATGCGTCATGAGCGATGGCGGTCGCGCAAGTCCCGGGTCGAAGAGCGCGCGGCAGCGCCCCGAGGTGGTCATTTTCACTGACGGCGCCTGTTCAGGAAACCCCGGCCCTGGCGGCTGGGGCGCCATCCTGATGTCGGGATCCCATCGCAAGGAGATCCGCGGCGGCGAAGCGATGACCACCAACAACCGGATGGAGCTGATTGCGGCCATCTCCGCACTCGAGGCGTTGAAGCGACCGTCGCTCGTGCACCTTCACACCGACAGCAACTATCTGCGCGAGGGTATCACCACATGGATCCACGGCTGGAAGCGGAACGGCTGGCGCACCGCCGACAGGAAGCCCGTCAAGAACGCAGAGCTGTGGCAGCGCCTCGACGACCTCCGGCAGCGGCATACCGTCCATTGGCACTGGGTGAAGGGCCATGCCGGGCATCCGGAGAACGAGCGGGCCGACGAGCTTGCCCGCCAGGGCCTCGCCGAGGCTCGCGGCGGCGACTGATCGCCGACCCTCCCTTTGCGGATGGCGTCGAACTCCCGGCGCTTTGACCTCGCCCGCTCACCTTGCGCACTCTTGCCACCAACTCTCCTCCGCATCCCTCCAGTAAAGGAACGTTCATGTCCAAGCTCGCGCACGATTTGCCCGCTGTGTTGAAGGCCCTCGATGCCGGCCAGGACGCTGCGCTCGAGCGACTGTTCGAGTTCTTGCGCATTCCCAGTATTTCCACCGATCCAGCCTACAAGCCGCAATGCCAAGCGGCTGCCGAATGGTGCGCGCGGGAGCTCAAGGCGATCGGCTTTGCGGACGCCAAAGTCGTGCCAACCACCGGACATCCGATGGTCGTCGCCCATGATCGCAAAGTGCGCCCGAAGGGCGTGCCGCACGTCCTCTTCTACGGCCACTACGACGTGCAGCCGCCGGATCCGCTGGAGCTCTGGAAGTCGCCGCCGTTCGAGCCAAAGCTCGCGACCGAGAGAGGAAACGGGCGCGTGATCGTGGCGCGCGGCGCAGAGGACAACAAGGGCCAGCTCATGACCTTCCTCGAGGCGGCGCGCGCGTGGAAATCCGTCAGAGGGGAGCTGCCGGTCGCCGTGACCGTGCTGTTCGAAGGCGAGGAGGAATGCGGCTCGCCGTCGCTGCCCGGGTTTCTCGCCAAGCACGGCAAGGAGGTGCGCTGCGACCTGGCGCTCGTCTGTGATACCGGACAATGGGACAAGGACACGCCATCGGTGACGACGCGGCTGCGCGGCATGGCCGGCATCGAGATCGTCGTCACGGCCGCCTCGCGCGATCTTCATTCCGGCCTCTACGGCGCGGCGGCGGCGAATCCGATCCGGGTGCTGGTCAGCATCTGCGGCGCCATGCACAACCGCGACGGCCGGGTGCAGATCCCGGGCTTCTACGATGGCATCGTCAAACCTTCGGCAAAACTGCTCAAGCAATGGAAGAGCCTCGGCTTCGATGAGCGCAAGTTTCTTGCCGACGTCGGCCTCAGCGTGCCCGCGGGCGAGAAAGGCTACAGCGTGCTCGAGCAAATCTGGGCCCGTCCGACGCTCGAGTTCAACGGCATCACGGGCGGTTATCAGGGCGTTGGAACGAAGACGGTCATCCCCGCGAAGGCCTCGGTCAAGATTACCTGCCGGCTTGTTCCCGGCCAGGACCCGGAAAAGATTCTCAACGGCATCCGCGCCTTCGTCACCGAGCGGCTCCCGGCTGACTGCAAGGCCGAGTTCATCGGCGGACGCGGAAGCCCGGCGATCGCGTTCGATCCGGAGGCACCCTACATCGCCAAGGCCACCGTGGCGCTCGCGGAGGAGTGGGGCCGGCCCGCACCCTGCATCGCCCTCGGAGGCTCGATCCCGATCGTGCAGTCGTTCAAGGACGCACTCGGAATGGACAGCCTGCTCGTCGGTTTCGGACTCGACGACGACCGTATTCACAGCCCGAACGAGAAGTACAATCTGTCCAGCTTTCGCAAGGGCGCGAGAAGCTGGGCCCGCATCCTCGCGAAGCTTGCGGAATGATGCTGCCTTGACCGTCCGCAGCTTGAATGCGAACATTTCTTTCAAAATGTTGCAGCCGAAATTATTCCGATGGGCGACGTTCGCGCGCTTATGGAGGGGGTCCGGCTGACAGCAAAGCCTAGTTCTTCTGGGAGGATGCCAGCAATGCCCAAGCTTCGAGACCGCCTCACCGCGGTTGCCGCTTTGATTTGCGCGCTTGCGTTGGGTGCGGGTTCGACGGCGGCCGTCGCACAGCACAAGCTCGAAATCTCACTCGAGACCGGCCCCAATCATATACGCAATATCGGCGTGACCGAATGGGCGGAGGATCTCAACAAGAAGTCGGGGGGCAAGCTCGAGGTCAAGATCTTCCATGGAGCCGCGAAGTTCAAGGACACCGACGTGCCGAAAGCGCTAAACCAGGGTGCGCTCGATATGGGCTACCCGGGCACTTGGCAGCTTGGCAAATTCATCGAGGACTTTGACGCCGTCGATCTGCCGATGTTTTTCGGTATTTCGCAAGAAGAGGCCTACAAGGTGTTCGACGGCCCGCCGGGCAAGGCGCTCAACGAGAAAATCGAGAAGAAGCTCGGCGTCAAGGTGATCGGCCGCTGGCTCGATCTCGGCTTTCAGCATACGTTCACGACGTCGAAGCCCATCAAGGTCCACACGGACATGAAGGGCTTGAAGCTGCGCATTCCCGGCGGCGCTGCCAACATATCCCGCTACGAGACGCTTGGGGCACCCGCCGTGAAGATCGCATGGCCAGACGTGCCGCAAGCCCTCCAACGCGGCACCATTGACGGGCTTGCTACCACCTTCGAGTCGGTGCGCAGTGAAAAGCTCTGGGATGCTGGGCTCAAGCATGTCTACGTCACGCACCAGTCCTTCAGCCAATACTTGCCGATGGTGAGTGGCAAGTCGTGGGCGAAATATCCAAAGGAAATACAGGACCTAATCGTCTCGTCGTGGGAAGCCAAAGTTGACGAGCTCCGAAAACGGGCACGCGAGCGTCAGGCGAGCGCGCGCTCGAT
>CAYWBX010000421.1:0-4069 GCA_964456015.1 uncultured Hyphomicrobiaceae bacterium
GTCGGAAAGACCTTGCTGATGCACGCCGTCTTGAGCCCCGCTTCCGCGCACCCGAGCGTCGCCCTGAGGCCGGCCCCGCCCGCGCCCACGACGACGACGTCATAGGTGTGCTGCGTGATCGGATAGGCGCGGCCGTTGACGGCCGGCATCGCGGCGCCGTTGCCCTTCCCATTCACTTTGTTCTGCATGTCTTAGGCCCCGAATGAAAGTTTCAGCACCGCATAGACAGAGGTCAACCCGACCAGCACTGCGAAGAAGGTGTTGAGCATGAGCAGCACGAACTTGGCGCCCTCTCCGCGCACGTAGTCCTCGATGATGGTCTGCATCCCAAGGCGCATGTGCGTCATTCCTGAGACGATGAATGCGAGAAAGAGCAGCGACACCAGCGGATTCTTGAGCGCGGCGCGCACGCTTGCATGGTCGGCCCCGGCAAGCGTCGCAATGAGCAAGACGAGCGCGATCACCAGGACGATGTTGGCGACAGCGGTCACGCGCTGCAGCCAGAAATGCTCGGCGCCGGCTTTGGCGGAGCCGAGGCCCCGCGCGCGCGCGAGCGGCGTGCGAATCTCAGCGGCGGTCGGAGACGGTGTAGGGCGCAGCGGCGTCGACATCAGAGCAACCCTTTCATGCGCAGAGCAACGAGCCAGATCAGGGCGGTGAGCACCAGCGAGCCGATGAGGGTGGCATTCGAGAGCGTATTGACGCTTTTGAGGTCGAAGCCGCGGCCCGTGTCCCAGATGAGATGCCGGATGCCGCCGAGCATGTGGTGCATCAACGCCCAGGTATAGCCGATTAGGACGATCTTGCCGGGCCAGGACCACAGCACGCCGTTGACGAAGGCGTAGTAGCTGGGTCCGACCGCGGCGGCCACCAGCCACCAGGCGAGCAGCAGCGTGCCGAAGTAGAGCGCGCCGCCGGTGATGCGGTGCAGGATCGACATCAGCATGCTGTTGCTGAGCCGATAGATCGACAGGTGTGGTGAGAGTGGGCGCGCCGGACGGCCGGCCGCCTTCTGGTTGGCTTGCGCCATCAGCATGTTCCCCTGGACGTCGAAGACCGTGACCCCGGCGTTCTATCGCCATGACGCCGCGTCGGCAATTCCGACACGTGACCGCAGTCCGGGTATGCGGCGCCGGTCCATGTAACGGTGCCGCTTCGCAGGGACGCACCATGCCCGCGCTCGGACGGCTTCGGCGACCGCCTCATCGCGAGGCTGGCCGCAGGCCTGCCTCGCAATTCCGCGCCTTGGAGGAAAAGGGGGCGGGAAGGCATCGGGTCTCAGGTCAGGGAGAACCTTCGGGGGAGCCCAGCGCCTTCCCGCCGGGGACACGGCGCCGGGAGGAGGCAGCGCCGCGCAGGGGTCACAGCGTTGATGTTCTATTTATGTTCTATTTATCTGTCAAGCCGCCCGCACGAGCCCGGCGACGCTTGAAGGCGTCTTTCACAGAACCCCGACCGACCGCGCTCGCAATCATGACGGCCCTTGCGGCCGCTGCTTGTTCCATCACTCCAGGTTGTAGGAACTCCTGACCCGGCAACGAAATTGTGTCGCAATTCCCACACCCGTCCGCAAACCATCGCGCGCCGAGAACAAACGAGCGTGATCTGCGACCTCCGCCAGTTGCCTTCCATTCGCCCGCGTGGCCATGTCGCGCTTCGACAAGGACGGCGCGGATCGCTCCGCCGGACGCGGGGGCGTGTCGCCACGGTCCTGGAACATGCGGCAACGAAGCGTTCAGCGTCTTTGCCTATCGTTGGTCCGGGACCGCGGCGAGGCCACGGCTCCTCCGCCGGAGGGGCCGCGGATCGGCGCCGGATAAGCTGGAGACGATGATGAGACACGGGCAATTCCTGCGCGGCGCGGTTGCGATCGCCGCGCTCGCACTTGCGGTGGGAACCGCGCCGGCCGAGGCCCAGCAGGATCAGGGCTGGCTCTGGGGCGGCGGCCAGACCTTCGGCGGCAGCGGCCGCGAGGTCGTCCGCTTCAGTCCGCAACATGCCCCCGGCCAGATCATTGTCAGCTTCGGCGACCGCCGCCTCTACCTCGTGACGCGACCCGGTGAAGCGTTGAGCTATCCGATCGCCATCCCACGCGAGCAGAGCCGCTGGCAGGGCGTGACCAGCGTATCGATGAAGCGCGAGAACCCGGCCTGGACGCCGACCCCAACCATGCTCGCCGAGAACCCGCGCCTGCCGCGCTGGGTGCCGGGCGGACACCCGCTCAATCCGCTCGGCGTGCGCGCGCTCTACCTCGGCTCGTCCGCCTATCGCATCCACGGCACGGATGCGCCCTGGACCATCGGCTCGGCCGTCTCGAAGGGCTGCATCCGAATGTACAATCAGGATGTCATGGATCTCTATCCGCGAGTTCCCGTCGGCACCAAAGTCACCGTGACCTGGGCGAGCTATCGCACGACCGGAGTGGCGCAATCCTCGCCGCTGTGGTCGTCGCCGGCCGACGCGGAGCCGCAAGAGCGGCCGCGGCGCGGCAAGCAGGGACGCCGGACGGCGGCCGCCGAGACCGCCGTCGATCATGCGACCAGCGACGTTGCGACCGCGGCGAGCGACGACGAAAGGCCGCGCCGGACGTTCAGCGCGGCGAAACGTGCGGTGGCCAAGAAGAAGGTTGCGTCCCGGATCGCCGAGCAGGCGGACTGAGCCCGGCGGCCGGCACGCGACGGTTGGCAGTCTCGACGGGCGGCCGCAGCGGGCCGCCCGTCGTCTTTCTTGCGTCGGCCTCACCCGTTTCACCCGAGACCGGCCTGGCGACGGCCAGAACTTCGGCCGTCAACCGGGCACGCCCTTCGAGGCTCGGGTAATGCTTCGGACGCAGATGACAGCGGGGCGAGCGGCGGACTAGGCTGCCGGTCGCGCAGCGGCGGCGAGGTGGCCGCCCGCCATCCCGCGGCCTCGGCATCGAAGGACCCATTCCATGATCTACGAGCTCAGGATCTACACCGCCAAGGCGCTTGCCGCCGCCCAGATGGCGAAGAACTCCGGCGAGGTCGCACGCGACATCCGTGGCGACAACTACGGCAAGCTCGAGGGCTACTGGGTCACCGAGATCGGCCCGCTCAATCAGGTCGTGCACCTTTGGAGCTACCCCGATCTCAACAAGCGGGCGGAGCTCCGCGCCGCCCTGTCCAAGAACGAGCGCTGGACGAAGGACTATCTGCCGCTGATCCGGCCCATCCTGGTGCGTCAGGACATCCGGCTGCTCAATCCCGTGCTGGGCATTAACAAGCCGGCCTCCTCCGGGAACATCTACGAGTTGCGCGCCTATCGGTTGCGGCCGGGCGCCGTACGCGAGTGGATCGGACATTTCACCGAGGCGCTGCCCGTGCGCGAAAAGTACTCGCGGATCGTCGGGCTCTGGCAGACCGAGGCGGGACAGCCGAACGAGGTCTGCCACATCTGGGCCTATCCTGATCTCAATGCGCGCGCCGCCGCCCGCGCTGCGGCGGCACAGGACCCGGCCTGGCAGGCGTTCCTCGGAAAAGCTGCCGGGCTGATCGAGGAGATGCATTCGACGATCATGCTGCCCGCTGCCCACTCGCCGCTGAAGTAGCCGCGGCCGCGCGCGTTTGCGCCGCCGCCGGCGTCCCGCCTCCCAGCCTCTCCGCGGCGCGAACCGACCTGGAGACCGCCATGAGCCTCTTTCCGCCACCTGAGCATCTGCGGGCCGAAATCTTCACCCGGATGCCCGACCGGTTCCGGCGCAAGGTGCGCACGCCCTGGGCCGACTACAACAAGGCCGGCCATCCCGCCGACAGCTTCCTTGAGGGCCCAAGCTTCGACCGGGCCGGCAATCTCTGGGTGACCGACATCCCGCACGGGCGCATCTTCAGGATTTCGGAAAGCGGCGACTGGACGCTCGTCACCGAGTACGACGGCTGGCCGAACGGCCTCAAGTTTCACAAGGACGGGCGCGCCTTCATCACCGACTACAAACGCGGAATCATGACGCTCGATCCCGCGACCGGCAAAATCGCACCGCTGATCGAGACGGTGCGCTCGACGCGTCGAAGTCGATCAGTTCCTCCTTCCAGAAGACGTCGAGCGGGCGGCC
>CAYWBX010000422.1:0-4066 GCA_964456015.1 uncultured Hyphomicrobiaceae bacterium
TGATCGGTCTGGAACGCCCCGTCGATTACCACGTCTTTTCGCTGCAAAACCCAAATCGGGTGATCGTGGACCTGCCCGACGTGAAGCTGCAGCTTCCAACGATCCCGGGAGAACGACCGATCGGTCTCGTGAAGAGCTTTCGCGGCGGCCTCGCCTCGGCCGGCAAGATGCGCGTCGTCATCGACGTCACGGAGCCGGTTGTCGTCGAGGCCCAGCGCTTGGAGCCGGCGCGCGAGGGCCGCCCACCCCGTCTTGTGCTCGAGATCGTGCCGGTCGATGCCCTGAAACCTCGGCCGGTGAAGAAGGCAATGGCGGGCGCCGCCAAGTCGCAGGTCGGCCTCGCCGACGTCCAGCCGCCGCTGCCGACCCGCGCCGTTCGTCCCGAAGTTCGCCAGGCGCGCGCCTACAAGCCGGTCATCGTGCTCGACCCGGGCCACGGCGGTCACGACACCGGCGCCGTGCGGCACGGAACGGTGGAGAAGGAGGTGGTTCTGTTGTTCGGGCTCGCCTTGCGGGATCAGCTCAATGCCACCGGCCGCTATAAGGTTCTCATGACCCGCGACACGGACCGGTTCGTGCCGCTCGATGAGCGCCGCGACTTCGGCGAGGAGCACAAGGCGTCGCTGTTCATTGCAATTCACGCCGACTATGCCGGAGCCCAGGCGCGCGGAGCGACGATCTACTCGCTGCGAGAGTCCGTGGCCAACGATCTCAAGCGCTCAGCCAAGGGCGAGGTCGCCCAGGAAGTGCTTTCGGATCAGGAGCTCAAGGCGCTGGCGACTGCTGACGCGCGGGACCGTTCCGCCGTTCAGGGAATTCTCGCGGACCTGGCACAGACCGAGGTGCAGGTCACCAAGGCGCGCACAAACCTTTTCTCGCGGGCGGTGATCGCCAACATGGGCGAGACCACGAAGCTGATGAGCAATCCCGACCGCACGGCCGCGTTCCGGGTGCTCAAGACGGCTAAGATGCCCGCCGTATTGATCGAGCTTGCCTATGTCTCCAACAAGGAGGATGCGGCACAGCTCAAGTCGAGCGAATGGCGCAAGCGCGTTGCGAACTCGATCGTCGAGGCGATCGACAACTACTTCTCGAACCAGATCGCGCGCTTTCCGCTCTAGGCGGCCATCGCCTGCTCGGCATCGCGGCGAACCCTCGCTACCATCGAGGCAAGGCCATTCGACCGCTGCGGCGTCAGGTGCTCGTTCAGACCGAGCTCGGCGAAGATCGCACGTGTGTCCGTCGCCAGGATTTCCTCGGCACTGCGGCCCGACAAGATCGCCAGAAGAACGGCAATCAGACCACGCACGATATGGGCATCGCTATCGCCTCGCAGATGGATGCGGGGGGTGCCTGTTGCGTCGGGGATGACGTCGCTCACGAGCCAGACCTGACTGGCGCAGCCTCTCACCTTGTTGGCCTCGTTGCGCTCGCTTTCGGCGATCTCGGGCAGCGTGCGGCCAAGCTCGATCAGATAGCGATAACGATCCTCCCAGTCTTCCAGGAGTTCAAAATCGGCGCGGATCTGGTCGAGCGTGGCGACGGCCGTCATGCGTTCTCGGACTGGCGAAAACCCTTTCGGACCTCTTCACTTGGCGCAGAAGCGGGTCCGGTGCAAGGGCGACATCGGCGATCCTTGTCGTCCGCGAGACGATTTCGCCTGCCGGCATCGTGTCTACCTCGCCGTCAGGCGCCGGTGCGACCCTCAGAGCGACGGAATGCCGGCTGCAGATCGGCGGGCGTGAGCGTGTCGCCGGCTGTCGGCAGCGCCGTCACGGCGGGGCGCTCCTTGGCTCCGAGCATGCGTTCGCTGGCCAGATCGACAGCCATGCGGGCGCCGAACTCGAGCTTGCGCTGGAACGTCGCCCAATGCCGGGCACCGGTCGCGCAAAGCTCCTGATTGCGATCGCAGAATGTTGCCGCTCTGTGGGCCACGTACGAGACATTGGCATAGAGCTTCTGCTGCTGCTGCGCATCCGTCGGCAGCAGCAGGACGACCAACGAGAGCCAGAAGGCCGTTCGGATAATGAACATGTGAGCCACCCCCATTGCCGGGACCTTCCGTCCCTTTTCGTGACCCTGCCGTTCTACGCCAACCGGGCAAAGGTCCCCCCAACGCCGGCGTCGCGATTTTCGGAGAATTAGCGGCAAATGCGACGGAGGCCGCATACCCTTCGTTAACAGACGCCAAGGCCGTCCCGGCCAGCGCTTCAATGTTCATTAAGCCTGTTGGCGCAGAGTATTTGCCATGATGGGTGTGGGGCACTGTCGGACGGCAGTGGAATTTGCGTGTTTGCCATTAGCATTCGATCCGCCCATCGGGCCGTGAGCGAAGTGTGCCAGGCGATGGTCATGTCCTGGGTGCATCCTTCGGCACGCACCGACGCCGTGCAGGCCGCCCGCCACGCGTCGCTGATCGCCTCGCACCTCATCGGCGGGACGCTCGCCGCCGTGGTTTTCGCCGCCTACTTCGCCTGGACCGGCTGGCCTGCGGTCGCGGCCGTGATTGCCGGGCTTTGCTTCCTGTCCCAGTTCCTCATCGCCCACTTCGCGTCCCGCACCGGGAGGCTCGATCTTGCGCACTTCTTCGCAAGCGCGAACCTCACCTGCATGATCTCGATTGCCTGCGTGCTGTCGGGCGGATCCTCTTCGTTTGCCATGGCCTGGCTTGCAATTGTGCCGCTCGAGGCGGCACTCTCGACGGACCGGCGCGTCATGGTGATGGCGACAGCGCTCGCCGTGGCGGCGCTCCTGGCGCTGCATCTGGCAACGGCCCTCGATCTCCTGCCGCCCCCTTCGCCGCTGGCTGCACAGTCCGGCGCTCTTGCGCTCGTGAGCCATATCGGCGCGGCGGTCTATGCCGGCCTGCTCGCGGCTTCGGTACAGCAACTGCATCGCGGCGCCGCACAGGCCATCGAACAAAGCCGGGCGAACTACCGGCTCATTGCCGAGAACGCGAACGACCTCGTGACCCGCCACGACCGGAACGGCCGCATCTCGTTCGCCTCGCTGGCGAGCCGGCGGCTGCTCGGCGTCACGCCGGAAAGCCTTCAGGAAAGCGGCCTCGAACCGCTTCTTTCGGCGGACGACCGTCCCCGTTATGCCAAGGCGCTCGCTTGTTGCGTCGAGAGCCGTCGGCCGCTTTCCGAGGAATTCCAGGTCCGTGGCTCGGGCGGCGACGGGGATCCGATCTGGATCGAAATGCGGCTGCAGCCGGTCGTCGGCGGGCCTGACGGGGCGGTCGCGACGGTCATTGGCGTGACCCGGGACATTACCGCACGCAAGGCGGAGCTCGCAGAGATCATGGCCGCCCGCGACGAGGCCGAACGCATCAGCCGTGCGAAAAGCGCGTTTCTTGCCACCATGAGCCACGAGCTGCGCACGCCGCTCAACGCCATCATCGGCTTCTCGGAGCTGCTGCACCGCGACCTGCTGATCAAGTCACGCGAACCTTCGCAGGCTGAATACTGCCGCATCATCCATCAGAGCGGCGAGCATCTGCTGAGCCTCGTCAAGGACCTTCTGGACGTCTCAAAGATCGAGTCGGGCAAGTTCTCCATCGAACTGGAACCCTTCGATCTCATCGAGGTCGCACCGGGGGCTGTCGAGACGCTTCGCCCGGCCGCCCTGCGCAAGGGGATCACCCTCACTTGCGATATTCCCGAGGACCTGCCGGATATGCTTGCCGATCGCCGTGCGGTTCGCCAGATCATCATCAATCTGGTCTCCAACGCCTGCAAGTTCACGCAATCCGGCGGCAGTGTCTCTGTGACCGCGCGCAGTCTCGGAAACAAGATCGAGCTGACGGTCGCGGACACCGGAATCGGCATCGCGCCGGAGCACCTCGCCAAGCTCGGCCGCCCCTTCTATCAGGTCGACCTGCGTTACGCCCGGCAGAATGAAGGCGCAGGACTCGGACTTTCAATCGTGCGTGGCCTCGTCGAGCTGCACAACGGCGAGATGACAATCGAAAGCACGGTCGGCCGAGGCTCCCGGTTCAGTGTCGTGCTCGGCGCCGATGCCACACCTGCCGTCAACCGCACTGCTGAGGTCTGCCCCGCCGCCG
>CAYWBX010000423.1:0-4049 GCA_964456015.1 uncultured Hyphomicrobiaceae bacterium
AGCGCGCGTGTCGCCTCCAGGTTGGAATAGGGGCCGCCGAACACCAGGAGGCGGTCATGGCCCGAGACGTCGATCATGATTGTTGCCGGCCCGAGAGCTTTGCGAACAGCACTTTCTTATCACCGTCCGGCGACCGGGCAATCCCGAAGCGGAGGGCGCAGGGGGCAATATCGTGCGATCGGGGCGTGAGAGGTGGCGTCACTCAGGCGAGGCCCCAGCTGCGAAAGAGGATCTTGATAACCTCCTCCGCGTTCGCCTCGACATCGTCCGGCCGCCACGTCTGCCGATCTGCGAGCCGCCGCGACAGAGCGAAAACGCTCGAGCGAAGCACCTCGCGCTTGTTCGCGAAGTCCAGGTTCTTGGTGCGGTCCTGCTCCGAGCGTGTCAGCAATGTGAGATTGCCGAGCGAGTTGCGCAGCTGGGCTGCCCTTTTGGGCTGATTGAAGTCGGTCGCCCAGCGGCTGCCCGACGCCGGGTTGCGGGGATAGATGTGCTCGATCGTCGCCTCAGGTGTGAAAGAAACGTGGTCGTCGCCTTCGATCGCCGCATTGGCCCGGAGCAAGAGAAAGAGCTTGTAGGATCGGTTCGTGTAGTTGGGACTTGCCAGCGTGCTGCGGATCTTGCGCTCCTCCTCCCGGCTGATCGCAAGCACGCTCCTTTCCGACAGAACGTCACCGCGATCAATTTCTCCAAGGATGCGCATGTAACGCTGATGTCGCTGCGGCGGTTCGACGGCGCAGATCATCTGCATCCAGGCGAATGCCTCCAGTCGGCGCAGAAAAACCAGCGTATCATCATGCTCGATTCCGTGCCGATCAATCCAGTGCAGCACCGGCACCATCCAGGTGTCGTGGTTGCGCACCCAGCTCAGGTATTGCAGCCGTCGGGAGACGGCGGGCGGGTAGTCGATTGTCCGGAACGGCACCTCGAGCACGCTCGCAAAGATCCGTCCGATCCTGCGCAGGGTGTCCTCGACGAATGACTCGGCGGCGGCGGGCTCACTGAGACCGAAGCGGGATCGAAGCATCGTCGGGATGTGTTCCTTTGGCGCTTCGCGCGCCTCGATCTCGACGATGTGCTTGAGGAGCTTGTCCAGTCCGCTCTGGCCGATTCTGGCCTCGAGGCCTTCCCAGGCCGATTGACAACGCTCCCGGTTCGGGATGCGCACGCGGCCCAGGATCTCAGCCTTGAACAGGTCCACCCCCGTCGGCCTTAGGCCGGCGTCGTGCATGGTCGAGAACAGGAACTGGGCAACCCGCTGGTCGCGCACCGATTTGACGAGCATCAGGCAGCAATCGAGCAGATAGGTGCTCAGAGTCCGCCGCTGCGCTTCGGAAAGGTCTAACACCTCACGGCGCAGGCTGTCGCGATTGGCGATGATGTTCTCTTCGCTCTCGGACAGTTCGTCGCCGGACTCCTCGTACTCGCGACGGGTGGCGCCGCTCTCCTGCACGTACCGTTGCAGGCACTCGCTCGCCTGCTCGCTCGTGGTCATGCGATAGGCCGGCGCGGAAGGCTGCGACGCATCGACGATGCACGCCGCCAGCCGCTCCTTGAGCGCTACATCAGAAGCATAATCGCGCAGCAGCGCGAGCAGGATCGTCAACGTGATGAGACGCTGATGCCCGTCGGCGACCCAGGCCTCGAGAGAGCCTTGCGATCGGGCAATGATGATGGAGCCGAGCGGATACCAGTCGAGATCGAATCCGCCTTCGGCGCCGGTTCTGATATCGGCCAGCAGGCGAAGCGCATGCTCCGGCCTCCAGGCATAGCCGCGCTGAAAGTAGGGTAGAAGAAGACGATACGAATCGCTGAAAATCTCGGCGACCGACTGCTCGATCGCTACGATCCTTGGAACGGTCCGGTCAATCACTCAACTCCTCCCGCCCGCTGCTGCGGAAGACGGTTATCCTCTCATATTTGATAAGCCAGCGGCAACGGGCTAGTTGCTACACCCTCGTTCTCTCACGGGGCCTGGAACTGCTCATTCGCGAGGGTGCAGCTCGACTCAGGAGGTCCGGCCTGCCGAAATGCGGGCGGGGGCGCTCGATGACCGCGATCCGGTGTCCGCGGCGCGCGAGGTGTCGATGTCCCAGAGGTTCTGAATCAAGGTGAGCAGGCGCGATTCGCGTTCGATGATCTGCGATGGCCGCCATTCGGCGATGCCGGCGAGCTCGCGAGTGATGGGCAATGCGGCCTCAACGCCATCGGCGAAGTAGACCTCGAGCTTGCGAGCGAGGTCCATGTTGCGCGCCCGGTCGTTCTGACTGCGGGTCACAAGCACCAGATTGCCGAGCGATTGCGTGCAGGCCTCGCGCTCGTCGGCAGACGGGTACCACTGCCGCCAGTGGCTCGTCCGGGCGGGCTTCTGCGGCAGCACATGCTCGACCGTGTACTCGGCCGGATCAAGGAACTGAGGGGCGCCTGCAATCACGTCGTTCAGGCGCAGCAGCACCAGCTTGCAGGTGAGCTGGCTGCGGCTGTGCAAATTGCGCAGGTTGTACTGGATGTTCCTTACTTCGTCGCGCGTGACCTCAAAGGGGCTGGCCGGCCCGTCGCGCCAGGTGCCGCGGCGCACGGCCGAGAGAACCGCGCTGAACCTGGCCTGTCGTTTATCGGCGCCAAGGCCAAGCAGTCGCAGACAGTACGCCAGGCGATCGAGGCGGCGCGCAAACTCCACCAGCACATGCCTGTCGCCCTTGACCGTGTGCCAGAGCAACATGAAGGCCGGCACCCAGTCCTCGCTTCCGAGCCAGCCGAGATAGGTCAAATAGCGGGCGAGAGCCGCTTCGGAGCCGCCGGCGTTCGCCGGCCGCATCTGCATCGCCTCGTAGATGCGCGCGTAGGGCTCGAGCACGTCATCGAAAAACCTCTGCGGCCCGCCGGCTGCCTCGATCTGGTGCGCGATTCCGGAGATGATCCGGTCGCGATGATAGCCCGCAATCACCCGAAGATGGCTGAAGAGACCGTCGAACTCGCTGCCGAGACGCTGCTCGAGGTCTGCCCAGGCGGGCACATAGGCGGCGCGGACGGACTCCGGTATGCCGCCCAGAATCTGCGCCTTGAGGATGTCGTTGCGCGCCAGCGGCCGGCCGCGATTGTTGAGAACCGAGAAGATGCGATGCGCCCGGTCGATCGTCGACGTCGTAATGACCGCCAGATAGCATCGGTCCAGCAGATACTCGGCGAGATCCCGCAGTGCGTCGGCCTCGACGTCGAGGAGCCCCTCGACGAAGCGCTCGCGGACCGCGATGATGCGCGCCTCACTGGGCAACAGGTCGTCGTCAGGCGGCATGATGGCGGAGGCGCCCGGCTCCTGGACATAGCTGCGCAGGAAATCGGCCTCGCGACCGCGCAGCCGGACGCGCGGCTCGCAAGCGCAGGAAGCGCCCCGGTCAACCCACAGCGCATGCTGCAAGCTTGCGATCTCCGGGCCGCCACGCTCGGCGATGAGGTCACGGATCACGGCGAACAGGATGGTCAGCGTGACAATGCGCTGCTGGCCGTCGACGATGTCGCGGCTGTCCGGACGCGCCAGGCTGGACGCGAGCGCGCGGACCTGGGAGTCGTCCTTGCGGGCCATGAGAAGCATGGTGCCAAGAAAGTAGCCGCCATTCTCTGTCGAAGACGCGCGGGCGTCGGTGGCCGCGAGGGCAATGTCGTCCAGGAGCTGCTCGGCTTCGGCCGTCGTCCAGGAGTAGGGCCTCTGGTAGTCCGGCACGTGCAGGACGGCTTGACCGGAGAGGAGCTCGCGCACGCTGAGCGGGAAGGCTTGAAATCCGGAGGCCATGGCAAATCGCGGGCAGGTGCGTCGGCTCAGAACAGGTCACCGCCCGCTCAGCGAGGCCATGCATCCGTTCCAGCTACCCCTCCTAGCACGGAGCGCGAGCCTGCGCAGCCATCGCGTGCGAAAAGTTCCTTGCGCACTGCGGCCCCAGACGGCGAGCGGCCAACGGGGTGCTACTGACGCGCCCACATGATCCGGGCGATCCACTGGATCGAGCCGTGCCGCAGGCGCAGCCGGCGATAATCAGGGCCAAAGGGCGCCA
>CAYWBX010000424.1:0-4041 GCA_964456015.1 uncultured Hyphomicrobiaceae bacterium
CGCGGCGGCACTTCGGACCTCGTCGGTCGACGCGGGACGGGCGGCCGCGAGGCGCCGACGCGATTCCGCGATCACGTCTGCCACCATGGCCGTAATCATCCGGCGATTGACCTCATATATGACGCGGTGGCCCTCGATCGGGCCATAAGTTTCCTCGACCAGCAGCAGCGCGCGGGCCGGCAGCCGCACTTCTCTAAGATCGTCCAAGTCGATGAGACCGGCGCGCAACCCGTCGTCGATGTCGTGATTGTTGTAGGCGATGTCGTCGGCGAGCGCAGCCACCTGGGATTCGGCGCTGGCGAAGAGATCGAGACCCATGTCGAGCCGGGCGTTGAAGGCGGCGACGGCGCCGGTCGGATCGGCGTGGCGGGCGTGCGAGCCAATGAGCGGCCCATTGTGCTTGGCGATGCCTTCCAGCGTGTCGGCGGTGAGGTTCAGGCCGTCGAAGCCCGCGTACTTGCGCTCGAGCTCGGTGACGATGCGCAGGCTCTGGGCGTTGTGGTCGAAGCCGCCGTGCTCGGCCATCACCGCCGACAGCGCCCTCTCGCCGGCATGCCCGAAGGGGGGATGGCCGAGATCGTGGGCGAGCGCCACGGCTTCGGCGAGGTCCTCCTCGAGCGCGAGCTGGCGAGCGATGGTGCGGGCGATCTGCGCCACCTCCAGGCTGTGGGTCAGTCGCGTGCGATAGTGGTCGCCCTCGTGGAACACGAACACCTGGGTCTTGTGAGTGAGGCGGCGGAACGCGGTCGAATGGATGATGCGGTCGCGGTCGCGCTGGAAGGGACCGCGGTGGGGATCCTCCTCCTCGGCGATGAGGCGCCCCCGCAAGCCAGTTGCCGCATAGGGCGCGCGCGCGCGCGGAGTTGGCGCCTCGGCCACGCCGTCCTGTCTATGCTCGGCCAATGCGCCGTTCACGCTAAATCCTTATCGCGGCGGTTTGACTTCAAGCGGCCGCGCCCTATCTTTCGGGTAGCCAACGCCAGGGATTCGAGCAGGCCTCGGTTTCATTACCGTGTCCAGCCGATGCGCCGCGAGAGGAGCAACGATGCCGACCGTAACGATAACCGACAGAGCCGCCAAGCGCGTCAAGGAAATCGTCGCGGCCGAGGCCCAAGCGAGGCTGTTGCGCGTCCGGGTCGAGGGCGGCGGCTGCTCGGGATTTCAATACCGCTTCGAGCTCGTTCCGACCTCAGAGAGCGACGACATCAGGATCGAGCGCGATGGCGCGATCGTCGTCATCGACCAGGTCTCTCTGCCGTTTCTCGAGGGGTCCGAGATTGACTTCGTCGACGACCTGATCGGCGCCTCGTTCCGGATCAGGAATCCGAACGCAACCGCCAGTTGCGGTTGCGGCACGAGCTTCTCGGTCTGAATCGGCCGGCGCTATGATCGAGACATCCGCTTCAGGCTTGCTGCCGGTTCCGCCTGTCAGCGGAATTGATCGCCGATGATGTTGTACCAGGCGATCGCCAGCCCGATCAGGCTTAACGGGAAGATCGCCGACAGCCGCGACAGACGCTTCAGCTTGAAACGGTCGCTGAGCCATGCCATGGCGGCGCCGATGATCGGCAGCATCCACAGGAGCACGAAGGGATACTCAAACAGCCCGGGACGAGAGTGCGTTCCGAGCGAGGACCACGTCGCCCAGGAAATGGGCTCGGCGACAAACAGCGCCACGATCGCCCACGCGAACACGGCCGTCCCGGCAAATGCCAAGTTGCAGGCGATCAGCAGCGGTAGAAACTTGCCCTTCCGCTCTCCGCCTTGCCAGAATGACGATGACATCCCGTGTCTCTTCCGCGCATCTTCTCGGTGGAAGGCCTCGATTACCTGACGCATAAGCTATCCAATCTTCATTAACGGGAAGCTAACCCTGCACTACGCTTCCGTCAGGCAATCTTCGTGCCAGGATTCTCATGCGCATTGCCACTTGGAATATCAACGGCATCAAGGCCAGGATTGAGAACCTCATCACATGGCTGAAGGAGGCTTCGCCCGACGTCGTCATGCTGCAGGAGACGAAGACGGTCGACGACGCCTTCCCGCGCGAACCCATCGAGGCGCTGGGCTACAACATCGCCGCCCACGGCGAGAAGGGATTCAACGGCGTTGCACTTCTTTCCAAGCGACCGCTTGAGGACGTCCGCTTTGGTCTGCCGGGCGACGAGGAGGATTCGCAGTGCCGTTATGCTGAAGCGATTGTTGCCAGCGGCAACGGGGTCGTGCGCGTGGCTTCTCTCTATCTGCCGAATGGCAATCCGATAGGCACGCCCAAGTTCGTTTACAAGCTCAAATGGCTCGACCGGCTGGAAGCGCATGCGCGCGACCTGCTCGCCCTCGAGGAGCCGCTCGTGCTCGGCGGTGACTACAACATCATCCCCGAGCCGATCGATGCCAGACGGCCGGAGGCCTGGGTTGAGGATGCACTTTTCCGGCCAGAATCGAGGCGCGCCTTCCGCCGGCTGCTGGCCCTGGGCCTGACGGACGCGGTCCGGGCCGTGGGCCACGGCGAGGGGGTCTACACCTTTTGGGACTACCAGGCAGGCGCCTGGAGCAAGAACAATGGCATCCGCATCGACCACCTGCTGCTGTCGCCGCAGGCGGCCGACCGTCTCATCGCCGCCGACATCGACCGCCACACCCGGGCCTGGGAGCGTCCCTCCGACCACGTGCCGGTGCGCATCGACCTCGACCTACCTTGAGCCACCCTATTCGGCGGCCTTCGGCGGCTGCCACTTCTCGCGCATTGTGACGAGCTCCTCGGCGGCCGAGGGATGCAGCGCCATGGTCTGATCGAAATCGCGCTTGGTCGCACCCATACGAATTGCGATCGCCGCCATCTGCACGATCTCGGCCGCATCGGCGCCGATGACGTGGCAGCCGACCACCTTGCCCGAGGACTGCTCAACGACCAGCTTCATGAGCATGCGTTCCTGCCGGCCGGAAAGCGTGTGTCGCATCGGCCGGAAGCGCGATTTGTAGACGTCGACCTCGCCGCAGATTTGCCGAGCCATCTCCTCCGATAGCCCGACGGTGCCGATCTCGGGTGTGGCGAATACGGCGGAGGGCACGTTGGTGTGGTCGACAACGACTGCCGATCCGCCGAACACGCTATCGGCGAAGGCATGGCCCTCGCGGATGGCGACGGGCGTCAGATTGATGCGGTCGGTGACGTCGCCGACGGCATAGATGCTCTCGACGCTCGTGCGCGAGCGGCTGTCGACGAGGATGCGGCCCTTCGGTCCCATCCTGACGCCGGCCGCCTCGAGGCCGAGGTCAGCGGTATTGGGCACGCGGCCCGTCGCGAACATGACTGTATCGGTCTCGATGGTCGTGCCGTCGGTGAGCTTCGCCTCGATCCGCCCGGCCTTGCGCGCGAGTGCTGCAATTTCCGCGTTGAGCCTGATGTCGATGCCCCTGTGGCGCATCTCCTCGGCGAGGCCGTCCCGCAAGTCCTGGTCAAAACCGCGCAGGATCTGGCTGCCGCGATAGGCGACCGTCGTGCTGGCGCCGAGGCCGCTAAAGATGCCGGCGAACTCCACCGCGATGTAGCCGCCACCGGCAATGAGGATGCGGGCGGGTAACCGCTCGAGATGAAACACCTCGTTCGATGTGATGCCGAGCTCGGCACCCGGAATGGCGGGAGTGAAGGGCGTGGCGCCCGTGGCGACTAATATGATGCGGGCCCTGACCGTCCTGCCTTCCCTGCGCAGGACGATCGCGTTGGCGTCCGCGACCTCCGCCCGGTCCCGCAAGATCGTCACCCCCGCCTGCTCGAGGTTGCGGACGTAGATTTGGCTCAGCCGCTCGATCTCCTTGTCCTTGTTGGCTATGAGGCTCGCCCAATCGAAGCGGCCGGGTGAAAGCGTCCAACCGAAGCCTTTGGCGTCCTCGAAGTCGTCCTTGAAGCGACTGGCGTAAACCAGCAGCTTCTTCGGCACGCAGCCGCGGATGACGCAGGTGCCGCCATAACGGTACTCCTCGGCGATGGCGACGCGGGCGCCATGGCCGGCAGCGATGCGCGCCGCACGCACACCGCCC
>CAYWBX010000425.1:0-4039 GCA_964456015.1 uncultured Hyphomicrobiaceae bacterium
CATTGCTACGAGCGCCAGGATGGTAGGGACGGCGCCGATGGCCTGGCCGACCTTGATGATCAGATAGAGCTCGAAAAGGGGGAGGCCGATAATAAGGGCAAGCGCGGCATAAGCCATGACAGCGCAACTCGTGGCAAACAGAGCTGTTCCGGCGCGCCATTGCAATTCGGCCGGACGATCTGCATATCAAGCCATGGAATCTTGGCTTCGCCACGTCAATGCCTTAAGGTTCCACGAGATTGAGCTCCAGTCGGCGAAAGAGGCCGTGTCAGAGCAGATCGCAGCCTTTCTTGCCCGAGGGTTCAAGCGGCAGCCGGCTGCCGCATCGCAATCCCGCACTCGCGACGACTTGGAAAGCAGCGGACGATGGAAATCTTCAGCGACGGCTATACCGTCATCTTGTTGATCCTGGCGGTGTTGGTAGGTCTTCGGCTGCGCAGCGTGCTTGGCAAGCGCACCGGCTTCGAACGTCCGCAGCGGCTCGATCCCGTGGCGCAGCGCGAGCAGTCAAAGGCAGCCGTACCCGGGACAAACGACAACGTCGTCCCGCTGCCGCGCCGCAACGACGACGGTGCCGTGCCGCAGCGGTCCGCGGAAGACCGCCTGAAAGGCTTTGCCAGCGACACGAGCCCGGCCATGGCCGGCCTCATCGCCATCGCCCGGGCCGACTCGAGCTTTGATCCAAAGCAGTTCCTGCAGGGCGCCAAAACCGCCTACGAGATGATTGTGACAGCGTTTGCGCGCGGGGATCGCAAGGAGCTGAAGCCGCTTCTCTCGCGTGAGGTCTTCGATGACTTTTCGGCCGCTATCGGTCAACGCGAGGGCAAGAGCGAGATCAACGAGATGACGTTTGTCGGAATAAATTCCGCCGACGTGATCGATGCCGACGTCAAGAACGGCACGGCACAGGTGACAGTGCGTTTCGTCAGCGAGCTGATCAGTGTGATCAAGAATCGCGCGGGCGAGGTCGTCGACGGTGATCCGAAGAAGATCCGCGAGGTGATCGACGTGTGGACGTTTGCGCGCGAGCTCGCCTCGCGTAATCCCAACTGGCGCCTCATCAGCACGAGCGGGGCCACCTAGTGCCTCGCACGCCGAAATTCGCATGATGGCGCCACAGCCTCCTGAGCGGACTTCGCAGGGCGAAGGCGGCACTAGGATCTCGGGTTTTCCGGGGTTTCTCATGGCTGTGAGGTTTGCTCGGAGCCTGGCCGCAGCGGGAAGCAAATGTCGTAACGTAACACGAACATGCCCATGAGTTTGGAAGTTCCTAACCACGGCAGCGGCAAGTAAAAGGGAAGTTCCGAACCGCCACAATCGGAGAAATGCGTTAGGAGAAGTACGCTTGATCGGGACGGAGGAGTTGGCGTGCGCTGCCAGAGAGCGTTGCGGCCCTACCGCCATCGGGCGGTCGGCTCGATTGTGCGCGGCGGCATGCCTGCTACTGGGAGCGGGATCGATGAGCGGAGCTCTCGCCGAAAACAACAAGGGTCCGAAAGAGGCGCGAGTTGCGAGCAAGTACGAGCGCGTGGAATTCGCCGCCGTGCCCGGCTGGAGCGAGGACAATCACGCCGCCGCGCTGAAGGCTTTCCGCGTCTCCTGCAAGCGGCTCGGCGAGATTTCGGCGAACCCAGCCAGGGACAGCAAGTTCAAACCGGACGCGAGGATACTCGGCATCTGCGGCGCGATGGCTGAGTTGCCGGCCAAGGTGAGGCCCGAGGCGGCGCGGCTGTTCTTCGAGCGTTATTTCGATCCGCACAAGGTCGTTCACTCCGGTCCCGACGGCCTGCTCACCGGCTACTTCGAGCCCATCGTTGAAGGCTCGCGCACGGCGGACGAGCGCTTCAAGACGCCCATCTACAGGAGGCCCGCCGACCTCGTCGATGTCGTCGACGAATCCAATCGTGGAACCAAGAACGGCGCCTTCACCCATCTGCGGCAGACGATCGCGGGGCTGGTGCCCTTCGCCACCCGCGACGAGATCGACAAGGGCGCACTGAAGGGCCAGCAGCTCGAGCTCTTGTATCTCGAGGATCCGGTGGAAGTGTTCTTCGTGCAAATCCAGGGCTCGGCCAAGGTCCGGCTGCGCGACGGCAAGATCGTGCGTGTCGGCTACGACGGCAAGAATGGCCATCCCTACAGCTCCATTGGCCGCTTCCTGATCGACAAGGGGGAGATTCCCGTCGAGCGCATGTCGCTCGATGCCCTGCGGACGTGGCTGAAGGCCAATCCCGAGAAGGCGCGCGAGGCGATGTGGTTCAACAAGTCCTATGTCTTCTTCCGCGAGCATGCGGACAAGGGCGGCGAGGGACCGCACGGGGTGCACCAGATCCCGCTGACGACGGGACGCAGCCTGGCGCTCGATCCGGGCTTTCATTCGATCGGTTTGCCTGTGTTTGTCGTCAGCCCGACGCTCAAGCATGCCCCCGGCTCGGCGCTCGGCTTCCGCCGCCTCATGATCGCCCAGGATGTAGGCTCCGCCATCAAGGGGCCCGAGCGCGGCGACATCTACTTCGGTTCAGGCGTAAGGGCAGGCAAACTCGCTGGCATAACCAAGCATCGCGGCAATTTCTTCGTCCTGCTGCCGAAGGAAGCCAAGGCGCAGGTGAAGAAGCGGGAGACGGCGACGGAGGTCGCCAAGCCCAAGGCGCCATGACCAGGAAGCCGCCGGGCCGGCCGTCGCCTGCAAGCGTCGGAATGGACGAAGGCTACGAGCTCTGGGACGTCATCAAGTCGCGCATCGAGCCGCTAAAGCGCGGCCGCGACAGGGTGCATCCGGCAAGCGCCGCCGACACGCCTGCTTCGTTTCCACAGCTATCCGCGAAGAAGCACGGGCCAGCCTTGCCGTCTGACAGGCCATCCTGCCTCAAGCCCGACCGTCGTTCTCCGCATCCGGCCCGGTCTGCCTCGCCACATCTCCATTTCGAGATCGACCGCAAGAAGGCCCGCCGCCTGGCGGGCGGCAAGGTGCCGATTGATGCCGTGCTCGACCTGCACGGGCTGCGCCAGAACGAGGCGCATGCCGCTCTCGTCAGGTTCCTGCATCAGGCTCAGGCCCGGAGACTGAAGTTCGTCAAGATCGTCACCGGCAAGGGCTCGGCCGGACGCCAGACTGCTCCGCCCGGCGAAAGTTGGAGCGAGCCCGAGCCGGGTGTGCTCCGGCGCCAGGTTCCGCTGTGGCTGGCGGAGCCGAGCGTGCGGGCGTTGATCGTCGGCACTTCGACCGCCGGACGGCGTCACGGCGGCAGCGGCGCGCTCTACGTCGAGCTGAGGCGGCGCGAGAGCAAGAAGGGCTGAGAGAACTGGCGGGTTTGCGCCCCATCGGCACCGCGCCGACGCGCCGCCTTCACAGTCTGCAATCCTCCGTGTATGTGATGCTACCGCTCGCGCGCTGGCGAAGGGCGGGATTTTTTTCAGGAACAAGCGGCGATGGCGTACGGCAGCGGGCTCGTGACGATATTTGGCGGTTCGGGGTTTGTCGGACGCTATGCCGTTCGCTCGCTCGCCAATCGCGGCTGGCGCGTGCGGGTGGCGGTGCGCCGGCCGGATCTCGCCGGTCATCTGCAACCCATGGGCGCCGTCGGTCAGATCATGCCCGTGCAGGCGAACCTGCGCTTTCCCGATTCGGTGCTTCGCGCGGCGCAGGGCGCGGAGGCGATCATCACCTCAGTCGGCGTTCCCTACAATCTTGGCGAGCAGACGTTCTCAAGCATACATGTCGAGGGCGCGCGCACGGTGGCCAAGGCTGCACGGGAAGCCGGCGCCAGACGCCTCGTCCACGTCTCGGCGCTCGGCGCCGACATCAAGTCCTCCTCACGCTATGCGTCGAGCAAGGCTCGGGGCGAGCAGGCAGTGCTGGAGGAGTTTCCGACGGCTGTCATTTTGCGGCCGTCGCTCGTGTTCGGTCCCGTCCCCTCCCGCCGGCTCGGCCGAAGCCTGGGGATCAACAACATCCCACCGAAGATCTGCTCCTACTCGTGCGCGTACTGCCAGGTGGGTCGCACCATCGAGCATGCCGTCGAGCCGCGCGCCATGTACC
>CAYWBX010000426.1:0-3434 GCA_964456015.1 uncultured Hyphomicrobiaceae bacterium
AGCGTCTGGCGCGCGAGCAGCAGCTCGGCATTGATCCTGCGTTGCGCCATCCCGAGGACGTGCGGCTGGCAATCCTTGCCGCAGCCGAGCGCCGGGTGGCGGGCCGGCGCGCGGCGGCGAGCTGAGCGCACGTCTCAGGCGGAATCCTTCGCGGGATCGCGCATCAGGTAGGCCAGCGGCGCGGCGGCAGTCGCGGTGAACGCAAAGAGATAGAACGCGTTGATGTAGCCGATCATGGCCGCCTGGCGCTGCATCTCGCCCGCAATCGCGGCAAGCCCGCGCGGACTCTCGAGGCTCCAGGTGCCGAGAACTCCCGGCATCGCCAGAATCTTGTTGAAGTGGCTGATGGACTCCGCCATCTCCGCATAGCTCGCAGTCGTCGAGCGGATGAGCAGAACCACGGACACGGAGATGAAGAAGCTCGATCCGAAATTGCGAACGAGATGAAAGAAGGCCATGCCTTCGGTGAGAAGTTTCGGCGACAAGGTCGCGAAGACCAGCACCGACATCGGCGTGAACGCGAGGCCGAAGCCGAACCCCTGCAAGAGATTGCTCCAGAACACGTCGGCCGTGGACATGTTGATGTCGAGCTGCGCCATCCAGTAGCCTGAGATCGCCTGGGCAAGGAGGCCGAGAGCAAGTCCCAGTCGCGGATTGCGCCGCGTGAGCTGCACCACGATCAGGAACGAGAGCCAGTTACCGACGCCGCGTCCCACGAGCAGCGTGCCGATGAGATCGTCCGGGTAGCCCTTGAGATCGTGCAGCAGACCGGGAAAGAGGACCATCGGCGTGAACATCAACATGCCCATGACGGCGGCGATGATGAGGCCGACGGCGTAGTTGCGATCGAGAAGGAGGCGCGGATTGAAGAATGGCTCCCGCGCCGTCATGGTGTGGACCAGAAAGACCCAAAACGCGATGAGCGCGACGCCCGCCGCGATGCGGATCTCTGCCGCCTCGAACCAGTCGAGGCGCTGGCCCCGGTCGAGGATGAGCTGCGCCGCGCCAATGGCGACGGCAAGCGCGAGAAATCCCGTCCAATCGAAGCGTCGCGGCCCTCCCTCGTCGCGATTCTCCAACGCGAACCAGATGGAGAGCGTCGCCAGCAATCCAGGCGGCACGATCATGAAGAAGGCCCAGCGCCAGTTGTAGGCTTCGCTCACCATGCTGCCGAGGTAGGGGCCGGTGACCGGACCGATCACCCCGCCCACTCCCCAGATCATCATCACGAGGGCATGCAGGTGACGCGGAAATGTCGCGAGCAGGATGCCCTGGCCCATCGGCATGATGGGCGCGCCGAAAATGCCCTGCCCGATGCGGTAGACGACGAGCGCCTCGAGACTCGTCGCCGTGCCGCACAGGAACGAGAACAGCGTGAAGCCGCCGACGGAAGCCATCATCAGCGGGCGCCACCCGACACGGTTGGCAAGCCAGCCCGACAGCGGCGTTGCGACAGCCGTCGCCATCAGATTGAAGGTCACCACCCAGGCGATCTGGTCCTGCGTGGCTGCCAGGCTTCCGCGCATCTGGGGAAGGACGACGTTGGCGAGCGTGATCGTCATCCCGAAAAGCATGGTGCAAAGCTGCACCATGATCAGAATGAACCACTGCCTTGGCCCGATTCCCGAGAGGCCCCGGTCCGCCACTGTCGCCGTCATGCCCGGTGCCTGATGACCCGCCGCCTGCCCGATGGTTGTACTAGGGACAGGCGGTGCTCGACCACGTCCTCTATAGCATCGGGACGGCCCCACAAGCACCGATTTCGCGCGGCGGGAGATATGAGGCGCAGGCGCACCTGGACGGGCGAGCCCGGCGCGGTATGCGCCGCTGCGCTGCGGTCAGCTACCCCGCCCGAGCGGGCCGCGCGGCCGTTTCTCTTGACGCCTCATTCTGGCGATAATTTAATCTTAACGGTCTGTTAACGAAAGCGAATCGAAATACGCTCGCCGTGCTGCCGGGAGCACTGCGGAGCGGGTACGGACAATCGGGGGACATGCGGAAATCGTTGACCACCATCGGCCTCGCCGGGTTGTGCGTCGGCATGCTTGCCGCGTGCAGCGGTCCGGAACTGCCGCCCGCAATGAAGCCCTTGTCGAAGGAGACCATGATGCTCCTCGGCAAGAAGGGCATGAAGCAGGACGCGCCGATCTTTGTGCGGGTATTCAAGGAGGAGTCGGAGCTCGAGGTGTGGAAGCTGCGCGACGACGGGCATTTCCATCACTTCAAGACCTACCCGATCTGCAACTGGTCAGGCGAACTCGGTCCGAAACTCGCCCAGGGAGACAAGCAGGCGCCCGAGGGTTTCTATACGGTCCACAAATCCCAGCTGAACCCCAACTCCCAGTTCCATCTGGCGTTCAACCTCGGCTTTCCGAACAGCTACGACAAGGCGCATGGCCGCACCGGCAGCGCGCTCATGGTGCACGGCAAGTGCCGGTCGGCGGGCTGCTATGCCATGACCGACGCCTTGATCGAGGAAATCTACGCGCTGGCCCGCGATCAGTTTACCGAAGGACAGGACGCCTTCCAGGTTCACGCCTTCCCGTTCCGGATGACGGCCGAGAACATGGCCCGGCACAGAACGAGCAAATGGTATCCGTTCTGGCTGACGCTGAAGGAAGGGTACGATTACTTCGAGACGACCCGCCAGCTTCCGCCCATCGCGGTCTGTGAACGCCGCTATCATGTCAATGTTCGCCCGATCAGCACGGTTTCGACGAAGATCGATCCGCAAGGACGCTGCCCCGCCTTCGAGCGTCCTGAGATCGTGGCCTACAAGCCGTCGCCATCGGCGGCCAGGACAGCGGCGGCGCCGGTGATCGTGCCTGGTCCCAAGATGCGCGCGATCGCCGCCGCCGATGCGGCCGAGCCCTCCCGATCCGCGCAGTCCGCCGCCCCGCTGTTGTCGACGAACGGTCTTCTGCGCGGTCTTGGCTTCGCAAGCGGACAATGAAGCCACGGATCCCGCGCGGCGGCTCACAAACCCCGAGCATGGCTTGATGGCGCACAGGTTTCCCGCTACTCGACTCCGTGACGATTAGAGACTGCGGGATGGATGTCGGCGCGGCCTCGCGGTGCGTCGTGCGGCGACGGCGAGCCTGCGCGAAACGATTGTGGGGGATTGTTCAGGATGCGTGCGCCGGTAGCTGGTTTTGGGGCGACAGCCGCCGCGCTTTGCGCCCTCTGGTCCGCCAGTGCGGCCAAGGCCATCGAGATTGTCCTGAAAGATGTCGCGTCGGACCGCGTCGAGCGTCAGCGCGCCTATGTCCGCGGCCAGGTGCCCCTGCCGGGCACCCCGGATCTCGGCGCGCTCGATGCACGTTTGTCGGCCAAGGGACTGGCCCGCGGCAGCCCAATCTTCATCCGCATCTTCAAGGCCTCGTCCGAACTCGAACTCTGGATGAAAAAGGGCGAGCGCTTCGTGCTGCTCGACA
>CAYWBX010000426.1:3444-4035 GCA_964456015.1 uncultured Hyphomicrobiaceae bacterium
CCATCTGCCATTGGACGGGAACGCTCGGGCCCAAGCTCAGAGAGGGCGACAGGCAAAGCCCCGAAGGCTTCTACACGGTGACGAATCGCCAGATGCGGCTCGTCGGCCGGTGGCAGAAGGCATTCAATCTCGGATTCCCGAACGCATATGACCAGCTCAATCGGCGCACCGGCTCCTTCATCCTCGTGCATGGCGGCTGTTCTTCCGTCGGATGCTTCGCCATGACCGAGCAGGTGCAGGAAGAAATCTATGCGCTCGCGAGTGCCGCGATGAAGGGCGGGCAGGAGCGGTTTCATGTGCATGTTTTCCCGTTTCGCATGACCGAGGAGAACATGACGGCCTACGCCGGTCATGCGTGGGCGGGCTTCTGGCAAGACCTCAAGGCGGCCTACGACAGCTTCGAGCGAACCCGCCTGCCGCCAAGGGTCGCCATTTGCGACCAGCGCTATCACGTGACCGACGCCGAGCCGGGCAGCCCCGACGACGAGAAGCCGCTTGCGATCCTGCGCCCCTTGACGGCAGCCGTGGCTTCGGCTTCCGGCCATGCCGGAAGTTGCTTGGCTGCGCCGCAACGGATCGCACAGCCTTCGG
>CAYWBX010000427.1:0-4030 GCA_964456015.1 uncultured Hyphomicrobiaceae bacterium
GCTTTCTCGCCACGCTGCGAGAAGGCCTCGGCATCGGTTCCAGGAGCAGCGACCTCCAAGCCGCAATCGAGCGCGGTCGTTCAGCCACGTCGAGCCTGAGCGCTTTCTCCACACCATTGAGAAAGCTCGGCCGGTAGGACGACAGCGCCGCGTCGCGCACAGGGACCATGTCGTCGGCGACCATGCGGGAGGGAGCATCCGGCGGCCGCTTGCCGGTCATGGCGTGATAGAGCGTGGCGCCGAGCGAGTAGATGTCCGTCCAGGGTCCCTGAGCGCTGCTCGTCGTCGCATACTGCTCGTAGGGGCTGTAACCGGGCTTTACCAGCGCCGATAGCGTCTTCGTCTGTTTGGCGATGTCGCCGCGGGCCGAGCCGAAGTCGATCAGCACGGGCGATCCGTCGGTGCGGATGATGATGTTGTCGGGTGCGATGTCGCGGTGCAGGAAGTCGGCGGCGTGGATCACTTCAAGCGCATCGAGTAGCGGTGCGACGATCCGATCGAGCTCATGCTGCCGCGGCGCGCGTCCGAGACCCTTCAGCCATGCCTTGAAGCTCTTCCCCTCCTCGAAGTGGAGCACGATGTAGCCAGTCTTGCGGGCGCGGAAATAGCGGTATACGCGGACAATATTGGGATGGTTGAATCGCGCCAGCGTCTGCGCCTCCTCCAGGAAGCGCTCAAGACCCCATCGGTAATCGGCCTCCACCGCCTGCGACCGCGGAACGACATCGTCAGATTGGTCGCGGGCCGCGAAATCGAGCGGGAAATATTCCTTGATGGTAACAAGGCGGGCGAGCGGCGTCTCCTCGGCCAAATAGGTCACACCGAAGCCGCCGGCACCGAGCAGCCTCTCGATCCGGTAATCCCCCACCAGGACCGTTCCGTTCGGCAAGGCGACGTTGTGAGTCATCCCAACCCGCGACGATCAACTCGATGTTGCGAGGAGCGTAGGGCGCCGCATTTCAGCCGGTCCTCCAGCCGGCCACAGCCGTCTCAGAGAATCGCGCCAGTCTCCCATGGCCTCGCGGCGAGCACTCTTGCCAATATTGTGGCGGAAGGATGGGCCAAGGATGGCGGCGGCGCGAACGTTCGCACGCGAGCCATCGCGGGCGCCGTCTCAGCGTGCTCGCTTTGCCACGCTATCGCCCTCATGGCGGACAATATCTGCGAGTCGGAGAGCATAACGGCATGCGTCGATCGACAGCACGGGCGATGTTCGGATTGGCGGTCGCCTTGGCCGCGGCGGGACTTGCATGGCGACTCAATGCTCAGATCCCCCAATCGAGCGGAGATCTGTGGCGACTTGCCGGCACGGCCTCGGTCGCGGCATGGCAGGTGCTCCGCGACGGCTATGCGACATCGCCGGAGGCCCTGCTCTGCATCGGCGCCGCATTGGCGCTCCCACTCCTCTCTTGCGCGGGCCTAGTCACGCGGCGGCTTGCTCGTCCGAGAGCGAACGCGCCGCAAACCGACACCAACTTAATTCTCGAACGCCGGGCACGCCTTGTCGTCAGTCCGTGCTCACGCGCTTGGCTGCGTATTGACGGGGATGCAACGACGCCAGGTTATGAGATCTGCGGCGAGCTTATGCGCATCGGCCGGGACGCCGACAATGATCTCGCGATCGCAGACGAGAGCCTGGAAGCCTTCCACGCCGTGATCCGGCGCCTGCCCGATGCGGAGTTCATGATCGTCGACGTCAGCGGGCGGGAGGGAGTCGCGGTCAACGGACGTCGGCTTCGGCATCACCGGCTTCGCCACGGCGACCGCATCGACCTCGGCCGCACCGGCGTCATCTTCCAGAGGGCTCTTGCGCCGCCGGCTGCACGCCATCCGGGGGCCACGCTTACGCTTCACTGAGAATTTGCTCGCTGCGGCCCGACGAGGAGGAGGACACCATGGCCAATCAACGTGACAGCAATGCTGCCGGTATGCCCGGGGAGCGCCGACTCATCGGGACGCTGCGTGATGCGCTCGCCGCAGCAGCCGCACCTTCAAGACCCGCGGCGCCGCTTCCGCCTCCCCTCCCCGTGCCATCTGCCATCGACACCGCTGGTACCGCACCGCCCTCCCGCAGGGACACACTGCCAGCGGCAACGGACGCCGCGCGCGAATCCAGAGGGGCGCTTTCTGCTGATGAAAGTGGGGACGATACCGGGGTGCCCCAAACGAGAGTGGCGCGCGCCTCGTCAGCCGGACGCCCGCAGCCGCGTTCCGAGCGGAGCGACGGGCGGACCCAGCTCATTCGCGGCAAGGTCAGCCTCAAGCGCACCGACTTCCACCAGGATCCCGTCGTCGGTTGGCTCGTGGTCGTCGGGGGACCCGGCCTCGGAGCGTTCAGACCCGTGTTCGAGGGGAACAACACGATCGGCCGGGCGACATCGCAACGCATCCCTCTCGACTTCGGCGACGAGACGATTTCGAGCGAGGAGCAGGCGTACCTGCGATATGACTCCGTCGACCGGACGTTTTTGCTTGTGCCGAACCTATCCAAAACCAATATTGTGGCTGTGAACGACAAGAAGCCGACCGGCGCGACAGAGCTGCAGCCCATGGACCTCATCACGATGGGGCGGACACAGCTCGCGTTCGTGCCGTTCTGTGGCGCCGATTTCGATTGGGCCGAGTTGCAAGAGATCAAGGGTTGATGCTTCGCTTCCGCGCCGCGTGCCGCGCCAGCCAAGGGGCACGCGCCTACCAGGAGGATGCAGCCTCGTACTGGCCGGGGGGCGGCCCTTTATCGCCGGACTGTGAGCCTGCCGGAGGCACAGCGCTGGTCGCCGTGCTCGCCGACGGCATGGGCGGGCATGCCGCAGGGGATGTCGCCAGCACCGTCATTTGCAGCACTTTCCTGCGGTCCATGTCGGAGAGCGCCGGCAAGGCCGCCGAACGGCTCATGGATAGCCTGCTGGCCGCCAACGACGCCATTCGTGCAAAGGCAAGCGCAAATCCGCGGCTCTCCGGCATGGGCGCCACGCTCGTCGGGGTGCACTTCGGGGCGCAGGATTGCGAATGGGTGAGCGTCGGCGACAGCCCGATGTGGCTGCTTCGCAACGGCGAAATGATCCGGCTCAACGAAGATCATTCCTATGCGCCGCTGCTCGATCGCATGGTCGAGGACGGCCGTATGGATGCCGATGCGGCGCGCGGGGATCCGAGGCGCCACTACCTGCGCTCGGCGGTGACCGGCGACGACATCGATCTCGTCGATGCCTCGCGCCGGCCGCTTCAGCTCATTGCCGGCGACATCGTGCTGCTTGCGAGTGACGGGATTCTCACCCTCCCGGACGACGAGATCCGTCGTACGGTCGAAGCGTATTCACACGAGGGGCCGGAGGCTGCAGCGCAGGCCCTCGTCCGCGCCGTCGATGATGCCGGCGAGCCGCACCAGGATAACACGACGGTCGTTCTGGTCGCGTGCCTTGCGGCGCTGGATTAGGACTTGGATGTGCGCGCTCTTGCGAGAGCGCATCCCTGGGCGGAGGGGGGCGCAGGGTGTGATGCTTCAGCGGGCGGGCCGCGATGCAGGGCGCAGCCGGCGATCGCCGGCGACCCGTGCGTGGTTCTCTCGCCCCCCTTGGAATCGCTTTCAGGCGCGTTTGCGATGCCGGTCAGCCGGCGATCGGGCGTGCAGCACCCTCCTTGCCTCACCCCGTTCGGCGCCGTGAGAGCCGGGCATGGCAGGGTTGCAGCTTCGCCGTCTGATCGCTGCAACCGACCTCTTTGGCGCGACGCCGCTCGCATGGCTGCGATCGGGAGGCCGGTCGCGCGCCGCGGGGCTGGGCCCTCCCGAAGGACTGCCAATTCGCTGCCGACCCTAGTCGATCGCTTCCTTCAGGTCCTCCTGCTTCTCGCAGGGCTCACGCCGATCGTGACCTCGGAACTGGTGCTGCGAGACGGTTGCCGCGGCATTTGCCGGTCCGAACGATCGGTGCTAGAAGCTGCCCGCTGCACGCCAGGGTTACGCGTCAGTCGGCCGCTCCCTTCGTCTATCGGTTAGGACGTCAGATTTTCAATCTGAAAAGACGGGTTC
>CAYWBX010000428.1:0-1462 GCA_964456015.1 uncultured Hyphomicrobiaceae bacterium
TGATCGGCCTTCCGTGTACCCAGCGGCCGACCACGTTCGCGCGTCAGCTCGCCGTCACGGGAACCAGCGCGTAGCCGTTGCCGTCCTTCTGGATCGTTCCGGCACCCGGCATTCCCCAATGATAGCCGGTGACGATCGCCTTGTCGGCGACGACGCGGTCGAAGAATGCCCGGCGGGTTTTCTCGGCTTGCTGCGCATCCTGATCGAACGCGGCGTGCCAGCCCGGATTCCTCACGAACAGGGACGGAATGTTCGTGACGTCGCCGGAGACGATGAGCTGCGAGGCGCCCGAGCCAACGACGTATGACGCGTGGCCCGGCGTATGCCCGTTGGTGTTGATGGAGCGCACCCCCGGCACGACTTCCTTGTCGTCTCCGATCTGTCGGACGTTCTTCCACGAGGGCAGCGTCGCCTGGATGCGCTTGGCAAGGCCCTGGCGCGCCTCCGGCAGCTTTCCGATGAGGTCCGCGGGCGTCCAGTATTTGAACTCGGCCTCCGGCACCACGATCTCGGCATTCGGGAAGACCTGCGCGTTCGTCTCCTTGGCCATCATGCCGAAAATGTGGTCGCCGTGGAAATGCGTCACGATGATTGTGCTGATCTTCGCGGCATCGATCCCCGCCTTCGCCAGGTTTTCCTTGGCGAGCAGTCCGGCCTTGGGACCGCCGGCTTGGCCGCCGCCGGTGCCGCTGTCGAACATGATCGTGCGCCCGCCGAGCTCGACAACCGTGACGGTGAAGGTGACCGGCACATGAGCATCGGTCAGACCTGCCGCCTTGAGCGCCGCTTTCGTTTCATCGACCGAGGCGTTCTTGATGAAACCTGGATCATGCGGCTTTTCCCACACCCCGTCGTAGACCGTGGTGACCGTGGCATCGCCGACCTTGAATTTGGCGAAGCCCTTCTCGATCAGGTTGCCCGCGCCTTGCGCGAACGTCGGCGACACGAACTCCAGCGGCCGCGTCAGGCCGAACGCCGCTCCCGCCGCCGCGGCCGATATGACGAGGCCGCGCCTTGAGATGCTCTGCATGTTCGTCACTCCCTTTGCGGGGCCCAACCGGCCCCGGCGAACAGGGCGGACACTACCTGTCTCCGGGCCTCGCAATAAGCCGGTCGTGATCGAGTTCACGCACTGTTGAGGATGTCATGCTGCGGCGCAGCAATCACCCGTAAAGGCGGGCGATGAGGCGCGGCGGCACGCGCATCAGATAGAGCCAAAGGCACGTCAGATTGCGCAGTCCGCGCAGCAGGTACCCCTCGCGGCGGTAGCGGACCGCGCTCGTCACGGCGCGAGAACGCAAGATGATGAGGCGCCGGCGTCCGATGCGGCGGACGATGTCCACGTCCTCCATCAGCGGTAGCTTACGGAATCCGCCGATCTGCGCGTAGAGCCGCTGCGGGATCAGCAGTCCCTGATCGCCGTAGGGTAGCCCCAACAGCGCGCAGCGCAGCGCGACGCCGG
>CAYWBX010000428.1:1472-2757 GCA_964456015.1 uncultured Hyphomicrobiaceae bacterium
CGACGCCGGTCTCGACCAGGCGCGGCTTCAACCCAAGATCATCGAGCGCGAACCGGAAGGCGGCAGCCGATTGGGGCCATTCGCCCGCGTCCACGCGCTCGATCAGCGCGGCGGCCTCGCGCTCCCATCCGGCCTCGAGGATGGTGTCCGCGTGCAGGAACAGCAGCCACGGCATCCGCGCGGCGGCAGCGCCGGCTGCGAGTTGAACCCCGCGCCCTGGCGCCGATTGCAGGACGAGTGCGCCCGCCTGATCCGCGATCGCCAGTGTGCGGTCGCTCGATCCGCCATCGACGATGATCACCTCGCGCACCAGCCCCTCCACGGTCGCCGGTACGAGCGCCGTCAGGCAGGCCGCGAGGCCAGCTTCTGCATTCAGTGTCGGTACGATGACGGTGATCATGGGCGTCTGCGGCCTTCCGCCCGTCTAACAGAGACCTGCGACGTTGACCACGCGGCGCCGGTCAAGCCCCCCACAAAGATCCGGGCCGGCGCAGACGCCGCCTCCCGCCATCACGCCGACAGCGCGCCGTCGAACTCGCGATCCTTCTTTGGGATGAGGTCGTAGGGGTGCGCGAAGCCGGGCATGGCCTTGAGGCGGGCAGCCCAGGCCTCCACGTTCGGCCAGCGCCTGATGTCGAGCCCGCCCTCGGCCATGAACACCATGCGGCCGAAGCAGCCGATGTCGGCAATGGTGCAGGTCTCGCCGGCGAGCCAATGGCGCCCCGCGAGCGCCTTTTCGATGAAGTCCAGGGCAGCTTCGGCAAGCGGGCGAAAGTAGTCCATGACCGCCGGGTCGACGGCGCGGAAGCGGCTGTAGTGACGGACCTTCGCGACGTTGGTGATGTTGTCGGCTTCCCAGGACAGCCATTCGCGCGCCGTCCAGCGGTCCTGCTCGCTCGCGCCCTCGAAGCGGCCGGTGGTGCGTGCGAGGTAATCGAGGATGACATTGGACTGCACGATGGTAAGGCCGCGGTGGCGCAGCGCCGGAACCTGGCCGAAGCGGTTGATCGCGAGGTAGCCGGCCTCCTTCTGTGCGCCGATCTTCAGGTTCACGGTGCGAAACGAGAACGGCAGGCCGGCAAGCGCCAGAAAAAGCATCGGCTTGTAGCTCGAGCTCGATGTGAAGCTGCCGTAGAGTGTCAGCCGGTCGTCCATCATCGCTCCCGCGCCAGATGCTTGTGAGCCGGCTCGGCCGGGCGCTGCAAAGCCCAAGATCGCCGATGGCGGCAAATCGAACCCTGGGCGCCGCCGCCAGGCCGATTCAGTCTTGGGGTACGATGACGAC
>CAYWBX010000428.1:2767-4030 GCA_964456015.1 uncultured Hyphomicrobiaceae bacterium
CCGGACCGACGACACCGTCTAAGGGCTCGTCACTTGGTGAGCGGACGGGCCGGCCGGACGGTCCTCAGCCCGAGAGGCCCTGTCGGGACGCTCCGTCCGGCAGTTGCACGCCCGCCGTCGGATCGTCGGAGCGGCGCGACTTGCCCTCGAAGAACGCCCCCTGCTCGATGGCGAGCTGGCTGTGGTAGATGTCGCCCTCGACCTTGCTCGAAGACTGCAGCACGACGCGCTTGCCGCGGATGGACCCCATGACCGTGCCGCGCACCACGACTTCATCGGCGACGATGCCCCCGTTGATCCGCGCCGTCTCGCCGATAACGACATTGGCGGCGTGAAGATCGCCCTGCACCTCGCCATCGACATGCACCTCGCCCTTCGAAATCAGGTTTCCGAGGATCGTGAGGTCGGCGCCGATCTGCGAGTGGGATGCTTTGCCGCCGACGCCTCGGCCGAGCGCGGTCCCGCCCGATCCTGGCATCGCTCCGTTCGGGGGCAGGGGCGGGGCCGTGCGGCCCAGATCGAACGCAGTCGGTTCCTTTCCGTCCGGCTTTTTCGTGAACATGAGCTGGCTTACTCCCCTCAAGACGACGCAGCGGACCAGATCGGCACGTACCGAGAAAAAAACTTTCGCGCCAAGTGGTTACCGAAACCGTCGCAACACCTTCCCCGACGCGGCCGCCGTCGCGGACCGGGGGACACTAACACGCGCACTCCGTGCGGTCATCTGCGGCGGCGGCACGCTGGACGAAACGCGCCTGGCCGGGCGCCCGAGTGCCGCGGCGCATCAGGGGACATGGTGCTGCGAGACGAGCGGCTTGTAAAAACCTGGCGTCAGGCCTGCCTCGGCGCGCGCCCGATCATTGAACGGCGGCTTGACGGGTCCGCGAAAGTGCCGCCGCACGAGATCGTGAAAGGTCGTTTCGGGAACCAGGCCGTCGCGTGCGCACAGATGGCGGAACCATCTGGCGCCGCAGGCGACATGGAACTTCTCGTCGCGATAGATCACGGCAAGGATTCCGGCAGACGCGACGTCGCCCGCCGCTTCGAGCTTTTCGATGATCGACGGGCTGACATCGAGGCCGCGCGCCTCGAGCACCAAGGGCACGACGGCGAGGCGGGCGATTAGGCTCTCTCCCGTCGCCTGGGCGGCTTGCCAGAGGCCGTCGTGGGCGGGCAGGTCGCCGTAGGCGGCGCCAAGCTCGGCCAGTCGGCCGCACAGAAGCTGGAAGTGCCGGGCCTCCTCGCAACCGACCCGCACGAAAT
>CAYWBX010000429.1:0-4026 GCA_964456015.1 uncultured Hyphomicrobiaceae bacterium
ATCCGCGGGTTGACCTTCTGGATCGCATCGTAGCCGAAGCCGAGCCGCTCGATCGCGCCGGGTGCGAAGTTCTCCACCATCACGTCGGCCTTGCCCGCGAGTTCCATCAGCAGCGCTTTGCCCTCGCTGGCCTTCAGGTCGATCGTGATCGAACGCTTGTTGGCGTTGAAGATGAGGAAGTAGTGCGAGTCCTTCTCGGGACTGCCGTAGACGGCGGCGCGGCCCGGATCGCCGAGCTTTGGGTTCTCGACCTTGACGACGTCGGCGCCGAGCCAGGCGAGCGCCTCGGTGCATGAGGGACCGGCCTCGAATTGCGACAGGTCGAGTACGCGGACGCCTTTAAGGCATCTGAGCTCTATGGCATTCGGCTCCATGATGACAGGCCTCCATGACGGCTGCGACGGAAGCGCTTGCCGCTCCTCGGCGGGCGTACTCTTCGTGCAGCAAGTCGCGGTCCAAGTTAGACCGCCGCTGCGAGGCTGCCAACTGCGGAGGGCGGGCGCGCCTCATTCCGAATGCGCATGCAGAGCTTGGCTGCCGGCCGTCTGTCTGCGGATGCGATCGAAGACGTGCTGAACGAGCCATGTAGGGCTGGATTGTGGGTGCAAATTGGCGCACCCGAATTAAGGGCCGAATCTGCGGAGCCTGCGATGGTTCAATTGAACCCGGGCGCGGAATGCTATTTAAATGCATAAAGGGTCGTGACTATCACTCCTGTGTCAACTAATTCGACTCGGCACAGCTCTTTCTCGAACGTTGGTCGCAAATTAAACGGCGGCGCTGTTAAAACAACTCCACTATTATATTCAATGCGAGTTCCAGGCCCCATGGGTATGTCCTTGTTGGGCTTGAAATCTGCGGTTGCCGGAAGGTGCTCTGTGACGATCATATAATTATATTTTGGCAGCGCGCGGTCGACAAATTTCTGAATTTGTGCATTGGAGAGATGCTGAAGGACTTGGCGAACGCAAGCGATATCGCCAGCTGGAAGGTCATCCTCAGCAATGTCGAGAAGCCTGAACTCAGTGACAGGATCCTGGAAGTGCAAAGTGTTGAACTCTATTAGTTTCGGGACGACATCGCAGGCGATGTAGCGCGCCGAAAAGCTCCTAATCTGCGAGCCAACAAAGAAATCGCCGCAACCGAGGTCTACAACAACCTGTTTTCGATCAAAACTAATTAAAAAATCGCGAACCGCTTGAATGTAGGGAGCTACTAATTCCGACCGATGCGAGCCTGCCCCGGAAAAAAACGGAGTGCTCACGTCGTCGGACTTGCCCCACGCTCCACTACGATAAATTTTTGTGAAAACTTGTTCTGTTGACAGATTGGTGTATTGGCGCATCTTGCGGTGGCGTATAATCTGTAAAATAAATCTCGGTAGAAAACGCTTTGCGATTTGTCGAACCGACGCGACCATAATTTATTATTCCTGCTCAATCCTGAGTTCTGTGACTATATCTGAGCGGCATGAAGGAGTAACTTGGCCCCTGGCGGAATAGTGAAAAATATAGCACATGCTCTGAAGTCTGTTCAAGTGCGGTAATCGCCTAACAGTCGCCGCCCTGGGCGCTTGGGGCAGTGGGCTACGTGGGTCGCGTGGTTTTCAACAGGGGCTGTTTCCTTTTGTTTGGCTCTTGACTTGGGTGTGTCCGCGTTGGGTTTCTCCGGCGGCGGCAGAGCCAAGCGCTTGCGGTCAGGGAGGCTTTCAATGATGGCTGTTGCCGGCGTCCCTGCCCGGCATGCCGCTGCCCTGGTGCGGGCGGCGCTGGTTATAGTGAGCGAGGTCATCATCGAGCACGGCCTGCATCTCCTCGACGGTCTTGAACCAGGTGCGCCGTCCTTCGACGCGGAAGTGCTCGTCCAAGAGCGTGCGATGGAAGCGCGCAACGATGCCGTTCGACTGTGGGCGCTTCACGCGGCTGGTGCGATGCTCGACCTCCTCGAGCTGGAGGAAGAGCCCGTAGGGATGCTTGTCGGGCCGGCCACAAAGCTCGCGGCCGTGGCCGGAGAGTACCGTCTCGATCTTCGCTCCAGCCGCCTCGAAGTTCGGCAGCACGTCGTTGTTCATGAGGTGCACGGCGGTGATCGGCAGCTTCGAGGTGTAGAGCCGGGCCCAGCCGAAGCAGAAGCATATGTGGCAGTCGACGGCCGTTTGCAGATTGGGCTTGCCGATGCCTTTCGGCGTGCCGACGTGGAAGGTGTCGACGGCCACGAGGCTCCCCGTGTGCGAGGCCTCGATATGACGCTCGCGGAACTCGGGCGAGAAGCGTTCGAGCAGGCGGATCTGACTCTCCGAAAGGTCGAGCTTGCGCTCGGCAATTGCTTTCTCGAGGCGGAGCAGGCGCGCGTGCTTGGTGAGGAGGCCGTTGCTCATCCGCACGCCCCGCACGCCGCCGGAGGAGACCTGAATGCCCGTGAGCCGCAACTCCTGCTCGACGCGCGTGGCGCAGTGGCAGGGATAAGCAAGCGCACGATCGAGGATCGCCTGCTCGATCTCGGGCGCAACGCGGTTGGGATGCAGGCCTCGCGTGCCGGGCAGGCGATCGATGAGGCCTTGGGCCACCACGTAGATCTCAAAAGTTGCGGCGGATCTCGTGGAATTGCTGGCGAGAGTAGCCCATCACGCGGCAGGCCTTCGAGACGTTGTCGAGATCGTTGGCGAGTTCGAACAGAGACAGCTTGTGGCGTGCGACCTTGTCGGTCGCGGTCATGATCGGTTGCCCGATGCACGCGAGATGGTGGGTTGGCACCTCCATCTAACCTGCTCTCAGGACGCGGCATGGCCGCAGCCTTATCCACATATCCCGTGGACTGACGACTGCAACCTTACCTGTCAGGTGAATATCATCTCAGCACACTGAAGCCCTATCGAGAGACCCGCAGCATCCAATTGCCGCGATCAGCCTCGGGCCGCGAGGAACGCTTCGACCTCATGGCGCCGCGGCAACCCCGCGCGGCTGCCAAGGCGCGTGCATTTCATCGCCGCGACGGCGCACGCAAAGCGCGCGATTTCGGCAATTGGTCGGCCCTCCGCGAGGGCAACCGCGAAAGCGCCGTGGAACGCGTCTCCCGCGCCGGTGGTGTCGACGACTTCGACGCGAAAGCCTGGCTGGTGCCGGGTCCCTTCCGCATCGCGCCAGAGATAGCCGCGGGATCCGAGCGTGACACCTGCATGTCGCGGGCCGAATGAGAGAACGTGCTCGAGTCGGGCCTCGTCGCTCGCCGCGGCGGAAAACTCGCGCAGAGCCGGTGCCGAGAAGATCGCGAAGTCGGAAAGCCGCAGCAGTTCAGGCAGTGCCTCCCGCGCTCCGAGATCGGCGTCGAGCACGGTCGGCACACCCTCCTCGCGAGCCCTGGCGAAAACCGCGCGCGTCGCCTCGAGCCAGCGCAGGTCGGCGAGCACGACGGCGGCATTCTTGACCCGTTCGGTCGGCAGGCCCGTGGTCTCGGACGGGATCGAGGTGTCGCGCATGCCGACGACCAGGCGCTCGCCGGCGCTGTCGACGATGACGGCGGATGTGGAGGAGCGCGCGTCTTCGAACACCTGGACTCCACGGATGTCCACGCGTTCCGCCTTGAGCCCCGCTCGGATGATGGCGCCGGCGTTGTCGTCGCCGATCCGGCTCCACAGCTCGACTTTCATGCCGAGCCGGGCTGCCGTGACCGCCGCGTTCGCGGCCATGCCTCCGCCGACCTCGATCGCCTCGAGGGCGCGCACCTTGGTCGGCTCAGCCGGAAAAGCGCTGATGCGGTAGATGCGGTCGAGGGCGGCGTGCCCCACCACGATCATCCGCACCTCGGCTGCCATCCGCCTCCTCCCGGAACGCCCTGGCCGATCGCGCACCGGCGGTTGCAGGGCCTTCCTCGTGCCGTCTCGGCGACACCTTAATGTCTCGCGGCTCCTCAAAAAAGAACCAAGTCGCGTTCCCGCGCACGGTTCTTGAGGCAGGTGATCCGCTCGCCGCAGTCGGCGCGTATTGGCGTCCGTCACTGGCCCCGGGTAAAAGCTTTGATGGATGTGCC
>CAYWBX010000430.1:0-4023 GCA_964456015.1 uncultured Hyphomicrobiaceae bacterium
CTCGAGCGTGTCGGCATAGGCGATGAGCGCATCGAGGAGGCGACCGACCTTGGCATCGATGAAGCGCTCGTGCGCGATGCGCGCGAGCGTCGCTTGCTGGCGTCCGCGGGCCGCCGCGCCGCCCGAAGGCATGTACGTCGCCTGGTCCCAGTTCAGGACCGCGACGGCGCGATTGAGATCGCTCACCTCGGCGAGGCGGTTCTTGAGGTCGGCGAGGGCCTTGGGCGGCTTGCCGGTCTTGACCGTGGGCTTGGGCCCGCCGCCGTTGCCATTCTGGGAGCGCCGTGCAGCCATCGGTTGCCTCGCTTGGAAGGATGTGAAGTCCAGGCGTTCCCGCCCACAACTATCGAAGCGTCCACAATCGTATGATGCCATCCTCCCCGGCGGTCGCGAACTGACGACCGTCAGGAGACACTGCCACCGCCCGGATGGCCCCGTTGTGGCCCGCGAGCGTACGCACGAGGCGACCCTTGCGCCAATCCCACAGCCGCGCCGTACCATCCTCGCTCGCCGAGACGAGCAGATCGCCGTTAGCCGCGTAGGCAACCGCCGTGACCCGCGCCTTGTGGCCGCGCAGCGTGCGCTTCAGACCGTCCTCGGTCGACCAGATCTTTACGGTCTTGTCGAAGCTGCCCGAGGCAAAATGCTCCCCGTCGGGCGTAAAGGCGAGCGCGACGATGAGATCCTTGTGACCCTTGAACGTTTGCAGTTGCGCGAAGTCGCGCGCGTTCCACAGGCGGATGGTTCTGTCGGCGCCGGCCGAGGCGACGAGAGGCCCGACGCTCGTATAGGCGACCGCCTGCACGGCGTTCTCGTGACCCTCGAAGAGGTGGGCGGGTGCCGTCGGGCTCCTCTCGTCCCACAGCGCCACGGTCCAGTCGTGACTGCCGACGAGGATGCGGCTCTCCCCGCCGGCGAAGGCGACGGACCAGATGCTGGCCGCGCTGCGCTTGAGCGTCCTGAGCTTGGAGCCGTCGTTGGAGTTCCAGATCTGCACCGTGCCGTCCTCGTGACCCGAGACGATTGTGCGATCAAGCACGGCGAGCGCGCTCGGCTGGGCTCCGTCCGGCTTCAGGGTGCGAACCGTGTTGCCCTTGAGATCGAAAATCTTCAGCGTGCCGTCCTGGCTCGCCGAGACGACATGACGGCCGTCGGCAGTGAAGGCGACTTTCGTCACCGGCGCATCGTGCGCGCGGATGATCGTCGGCAGCCGGGGCTGGTCCGGGATCGACCCCGTTAGCAGCCGATCGGCGCTCTGGCCCTCGGTACGGCGGTCCCGCTCGGCCTGCGTCGCGCTCGCGGGCTGGAGGGGAGCAGGCGCCCGCACCCGATTCTGATAGACGACGAAGGCGACCGCCAGCACCAGGCCGAGCACGAGCTTGCCTGCAAGCGAGCGCATCTCGCGTTTCAATCTCGTGCTTTTCGGCTTGGCGGCGGTCGCGCGGTAGACCGCTGGGGGCTTGCGCTCGGCGGGCGCCCTGCGCGCCCTGGCCGCCTTGGCGGGCGCGGGCTGCGGCGCTATCGCCGGTGCCGCTGCCCGATCGGCACGGGCCTTGCGGCCGAAGCGCCAGAGCTCGCTCCAGGCGCGGCGCTCTCGCGGCTTCCGTTGCGCGGGTTTAGCCTGGGACTCCCCAACGGCGGCGGCCATGGCAGCAGGCGCCGCCACCGGCGGCTCCGGCTTGACCTCGAGCGATTTAAGTCGGGCGGCGTCGCTGGCAGGGGTGGCGCGCTTGCCGCCCGTTCGCGTGGCGACGCGCTCCAGCATATCGATGACGCGGCTCTTTATGGGCTTGCGGGCGGCCTTCGGGGCGGCGGCTGCGGCGGGCTCGGCCGGCGCGTCTCCTGCCGCATCCGCCCGGCGCTCGACGGGTCCCGCCTTGGCGAGGCCCGTTTCCGGCAGCAACTCCCGCCGCCATTCCGCGATCGACTGCGGCCGGCGCTCTATCGGCAGCGCGAGAGCGCGGTCGATGGCCGCGAGGAAGCCCGCGCGATAGGCACTGAGCGCTACCTCGGCCGCCGGCTTGACGTCGTCGGTGACGACACGGCTTGGCGCATCCGACGGCCGATGGCCGGATACCGCCTGGTAGAGTGTCGCGCCGAGGGAGTAGATGTCGGTCCAGGGCCCCTGCTGCCGGCCGCTCGCGGCATACTGCTCATAGGGCGAGTAGCCGGCCTTCACCAGCGCGCTCACCGTGCGCGAGTGCTGCACCATCTGCCCGCGAGCCGAGCCGAAGTCGATCAGAACCGGCATGCCGTCTTGGCGCACAATGATGTTGTCGGGCGCGATATCGCGGTGCAGGTAGTTGCGCGCGTGCAGCGCCTCGAGCGCTTCCAGCAGCGGCCGCAAGAGCTCGTCGAGCTCGGATTGCCGAGGCGCCCGATGCAGGCCCGCAAGCCAGCTCTTCAAGCTCTGGCCTTGCTCGAAGTGCAGCACCATGTAGGCGGTGCGGTTGGCGCGGAAGTAGCGATAGACGCGATTGATGTGCGGGTGGTCGAACTTGGCGAGCGTCTGTGCTTCGTCGATGAAGCGCGTCAGACCCCAGTCGTAGTCCTCCTGGCAGTCGGGGCCCTTGGGCCTGACGGTCGCGCTTGCATCGCGGACGGCGAAATCGCTCGGAAAATACTCCTTGACCGTGACGAGACGATCGAGCGCTACTTCGCGCGCGAGGTAGGTGATGCCGAACCCTCCGGCGCCAAGGACGCGCTCGATGCGGTAGTCGCCCACGAGCGTCGCGCCGGTCGGAAGAGCGAGCAGATTCTCCATGTGATCCCCACCCCACGGCCGCCGCTGCGCTACTTGCCTCCTTGAAGCGGCTCTGGCCTCAGCCGTTCCTAACCAACCAAGCCGGAAATATTAAGGCGAAATCGCCCCCGCCGCCAATAAACGCACGCGGAGGTCAAGGTGATTCGCCATCAAGGCGCCATACTAGGCAGGCCCAATGACGGCACTCCGACGAATGCGCCGTGGGCGGTCGAGGCGCCCTCACCGTGACCGGAAGTTGCGATGCTTTTCGCCAAGACCCCTGGCGATATACTGAACGACGAGCTGCAGCTCTGGTCGGACAAGCTTAGGCTGGCCGATCACTGGAGCCGCGTCGAGCACGCCTACTATGCCATTCCCGAACGCCAGCGGCTTGCGGGCGGCATCGCGCTGCTCCTGCTGGGGCTCGCGCTGGCGGGCTGGAGCTGGTATCGCCGCACTCGACCGACGGCCGGCCAGATCCTGCGTAGGTGGAAGACCGAGAGCCGGTCCGTGTCGTCCCCGCCAGCGCTCGCCTCGACGCCGCTCGGCGTGCCATCTGAAGCGCCCGGCAGCGCCTTTCTCGTGACGGAGGGGCGTGACATCCGGCGGCTTGCGCTCGCCAGCGAGCTCGTTCTGATCGGACGCGACGAGGAGAACGATGTTCGTTTGCGTGACAATACGGTGCATCGATACCACGCGGCCGTACACCACACGAACGAGGGGGAGTTCATCATCAAGGATCTGAGCGGGGATGGCGGCAATGGCGTCTACGTCAACGGACACCGCGTCGGGGAGAGGCCATTGGCGCCGGGCGACCTCGTCGAGCTTGGCGCGGTGAAGCTGCGCTTCGAGAAATCTCAGCCGGTCAATCGCGCCTGATCGCCACCGCAGTCATCCAAGTAGTCTTGGGGAGTGAGGAAAGGATACGCCATGACCATGACAGGCGACAAGAAGGACGGTCCGGACGAGCGTAAGTCACGCTGGAGCTTCGGCTCGCTGCGGGACGCGCTCAGCGCTGCCGGCCGCGAGCATGACAAGGAGGCGGCCGACATAAAGGGCGGCGGCAGGCCCTCGACGATTCCTCTTCCGGAGGCGCCGGCCCAGAGGTCGAGGGATCAGCCCAAACCCGCCGCGCAATCCGCGCCCCCGTCCGCCCCCGTCGTCGCCCAATCCACCATGCCGCCGCCCTTGAAGCCACAGGCGGCGCAGACCTCCCTGCAGGCGACGCCGCAGCCGATGCCTGCCAAGGAGCCCATCCGAACCGCGCCAGCGCCGAAGTC
>CAYWBX010000431.1:0-4015 GCA_964456015.1 uncultured Hyphomicrobiaceae bacterium
CGATCAACTCCGCGCGGATGCGGCTGCCGAGGCTTGTGGCCATCTCATCGCTGCCCTTGCTCCTCTGCAGCTCGGACCGTGCTACGCGCGGCATCGTGCTCTCGCCCTGGGCATCCTCGGCGGCAGTGGGCGGCAGCGGCGGGGGACCCGCACGGTGCGCGTCCTTCCTTGCGGCTGTTTCGCGGCCCTCGTCGGCTCGCGCATCCGGCGATCGGACATCAGGGGAAGGGAGAACATGCCGATCGGAGCCGATCTGCTTCACGTCGTCGGTGATGAGCCGGTGCGCGCTGCGCATCGTGCCGTCCCCGCCTTCGCGATAGGGGCGGATCGGAGGCGCTCGCATCAGGAGAAGCGCCTTGTAGAAGTCGGAGCTGACGAAATAACGCTGCTCCTTGTGCGGCCTGTAGACGGCGCCCTTCACCGTCGCGCCGGCGCCGAGCACGTTCATCACCAGCCGGCGCTTTTCCTCGTCCGTGATGCTGTATGGGTTGACCTCCGCCGAATAGCCGTCGGCATCCGAGACGGGGTGCAGCTCGGAGAGCACGAGCTCGGCGTTGCCCACAACATCCGGCCGCAACGCCACCCCGATGACGCTGACGAGCTCGCGCCGCTCGGCCTCGGCGGTGTCCACCTTCCAGGACTTGCGCTGCGCGACCGCGAAGTAGCGGGCAAGCCCCGTCGAGACGAGATAGCGCGAGCGATCTGACCCCACCCGGCGCACCGCACCGATCGTTGCTCCGGCGACGAGAACGGCCCGCATCTCGTCGGCTAGGGGATCGCGGTCGTCGAGAATGATCTCGGAGGTGAACCCGTCGTCGGCGGCGACGGGATGCATCGAGCGCAACAGCGCGGCGAGCGTCTGGCGCGGATGCGGAGTGGTGTTGAGCGTGGCGTCGATCGCTCCTTCGAGCTGCTCCGCCGTGAGATCGCTCCGCCCTTCGAGATCGGTCAATGGCGAGCGGACTGCCGTTGCGCCGAACAACCCCGACATGAACACCAGACTGTCGATCGCGATCGCAATCGCGAGAGCAAGATAGGCGAGCCTGTTGCCGTCCTGGAAGGCATTCCAGGTGACGACGAAGCGGTGCGCCTTGTCGTCGCGGTTGAGATCGATGGCCGAGAGCTTGGCCGCAAGCTCGCCAGAGTCCTTCGATGGCAGGCCGCTGTCCTGCAGGCACTTGCGGCCGAATCCAAGCATGGCGTCGACGCCGCCAGACTGTGGGAGCTTGTCGCCGCCGGCGCAGTTCCTTGCAAAGCTTTCAAGGCCGGCATTGAGCGCAAACACGCGCGCCGCCGCCTCGTTGGCCTGCTTGGGATCGCAATCGATGTTGCGGACCCGCTCCTTGGTCGCAGGGGTCGCTGCGAGCGCGGTGGTCAGCTGTGTGCATTGTGTTGCCAATGCGTTGAGCCGCTCGACTGTCGGCTCCTGCCGGAACTCCGCCCGGGCCCGCTCGAAAACCATCCGGACGCGCGCCGGATCGACCTTGGGGCCCTCGTCAGCCTCCTTCACCTGCTCGGCAACCTTGATGCGGTTCTCCGCGGTTTGGGCCTCACCCTTGAGCTTGGCGATTTCGGCGTCGATGGCCGCGAGCTCACGCTCGATCTGCGCGATGCGGGTGTCGACCGCTGCAATCCGCTTCTCTGCGTCGCGGACGCGCTCCTCCTGGATCTTCAGCGCGTCCTGCATGCGGGCAAGCTCCGCCATGCGCTCTCGATACTGCGGCCCCTTGCCGACCTTGAGCGTTCCTTCCGCACCGCGCTCCTCGGCCATGGCCTCGACCCGCTTGGCATCGACCGCCATGCTGCGATTTTCTCGCTCGGTCCTCTTCTCGGCGAGGTCCGCCGCGAGAGCGGGTCGCTCGCCCTTGAGGCGGGAGAGTTCGTCCGTCAGCGTCGCCTTCTTGGGCGCCAGCCCGGCCTGTGCGCTCTGCGCCGAGGCGATGCGCTCCTGTTGCTCGGCGATCGCCCGGCGGCGCGCTTCCATCAGCTGAACGAAATAGCGCTCGATCTCGGCCTCGGCGCCCTGACTCTGTCGCGACAGCTCGGCGAGGTTTCTTTCGTAGGCCTTCCAGCCTTCGGTCTGAAAGAGACGATCCGCCTCCTCGATCTGCCGGCGCTGAATGAGCGTGCCGACATCAGCTACGACGCCGGCAACCTGATTGACGGCGCGGATGTCGGCGGCGCGCCGACGCTCGTCCTGCGGAAAGATCGAACTGAAGAGAGAATCAAACGAGAAGAAGACGCTGGTCGCCATGCACGCCAGAAACATCAGCCAGAGAACGGCATTCCTGGCGATGATCCGCGCCGATTGTACGTAGGGCTGGGCGATGTCGCTCTTGCTGTTGCTCAGAAGTGTCGCGATCAGCAGCAGTCCGACCGAGAGATAGATGAGGCCATCGGCGTATCGCGAAAGGCTTGCACCCGAGGCCGTCATGTCGGAGGGACGGATCACGCCCAGCGCAGTCGCGACGGCGATGAACAGCGACAGGGCGAAGAGCGTGCCGACGACGAGGCCGACGACCGGCTCGATGCGCGAGCCGCCCGATCTGCGCGTGTCGGCGCCTCGGCGCTGGTTCATTCCGGCAGCAAAGCTTTCGCCGATCAGCCAGGCGATGATCAGCATCACGCCTTGGATGCCGAATGTCACCATGAACGAAAGGATCGGTTCGCCGGTGAAGTTGCGCATCCCGTCCCAGGTGGTCCAGCCGGATGCGCAGGACAGCACGAAGGCGGTCGTGGCAAGGAGAGTGAGCTGCCAGTTGGTTGTGAATGCGCGGACGATCGCATCGGCTATCCGCCCGAGGATCGATCGCGTGGCCGTCCTGCCCTGGCGACCGCGCAGCAGTCGCGAGGTCAGGAAGACGATCATGACGAACGCGAGCGCCGGCAGGATGACGCCATTGAAGTTCTCGACGCTCTGAAACAGCCGCTCAAGCCAGCTCCCGACCGCACGATCCGCCATCACCCGCTACCCCTCGCCAACGAACGGAGCTGGTCCGCCGTCATGCCATCACCCGCGCCGATTTTGCGACGCGATCATGGCGGTCTGCCGACCGTCCGATGAAAAAGCCTTCACTTCCAGTCCAAAGGGACGCGGAAGCGAGAAGACGGCCGTCGGCGCTTGCCGGCGCTTATGCCACGCGTCAGCGCGGCGATCACGTTACAAAGCAGCAATTGGGGCGTCGTGCCGGCCTCTTCTCGGGGCAATTTGCACGCGGCGAACCGGCGGCGCGGTCGGCTTCCCTGGTCAACGCCATTTAGCCGATTGGCGGCCGCGTTGCCGGACCCGGCGTCGGGGCCGCGCCGCCGGCAACAGTCAGTCCGCCAGCACCCAACGCTTCTCTTGCCAAATCCGGTCCCGCCTTCCGCAGAAGTTCATTCGGCGGAAATTTTCTGCTTGGGCCCCACGCCGCGGAAGAAGCGTGAAATGAAGGACTTATCGCGCAGGTGCGCAAGCGTCTCGCGATTGTTGTAGTCGACCACCTGACCGTCCTTGAGCCCGTAGTGCGCCACCTTTTCGACGCTTCCAACCTGATTGAAATAGACGGCGACCACCTTTCTGTCGACCTCGTCGGGCTTGAAGAACGCCGACTGTTTTGTAGTGCTTGAAATATAGTAATAGGCCGTGTTTCCGGACACGGCCGACGTCGTGTCGGGTGTGCCGAGCGCGTTGCGTACCGCCTCTTGGCTCATGCCCGGTTGCACCTGCTGCAGATCGGACTCGCTGAAGTGATGGCCGTGTTTCACCGTCGTCGCGGCGCATCCCGCCAGAACCAGCGCGGCCCACAACGCAAGGGCAGCGCGCTCGGCGCTCCCGGCTCGACGTGACCGCGACGGCCGACTTGCATGTTTCTTCATTTCAGTTGAAACGAGCCCTGACATTCCCTCGGACATCCGGCGCGACCGTGAGGTCCATGTTCGAATCGCCGCCATGGCGGCCACAGCCTCCCGTAGACGGCGGCTCGGAACCTGACAACGGCACGTGCGATGCCGCCCACAATCTCCTAAATTCGTG
>CAYWBX010000432.1:0-4015 GCA_964456015.1 uncultured Hyphomicrobiaceae bacterium
GTGGCCCGAAAGCCCTCGCACCGGGCTCTTCTGGCTGATGGCACCGTCGCCTCATTAAGGTTACTGAGCGAGTGTTGCTCGGATGTCACGCAATGTGTGACTGACGCCACTTTGCAGCCACAAAAAGTCGACATAGCCGAGCGAAACGAGGTGCGGGCGCACTCTTCGCGGTTGGTTCGACCGGCCGTTCAGGGTGGGTGGCCGCGAAGAGGTTGTCGACCTCTCAGACGGGTCAAAGTTCGCGATCCCATCGGGATTTGCGGGAGCGGGTGTGCGGTATGGGTGCCAACATGTCGGTTTTTGGCGGCGCGCACCGTTCCCGTCGCCGCATTGTGCGAACTTCCGGCGCCGACCCCTGGCGCCGGCGCTGCCGCCGCGGGGTTGGGCGAAGGCGGGATCAGGTTGCGCTTCGCGAAAACGTGATAATGCTCGCAATTCAGGCGGTTGACGGCATGCGTTTTCACCCCATGTCAGTGGTGCGCATGATCTGCAACTCGGTCGCCGAACCGGTTCGCGAAAGGGCCAGCCTCGAGATGGCCGACGAGATCGAGTTCCGCCGCTTCTCTTCATCGGTCGCCGCGGCCGGTCGCCCAGGCGATTTTTTAGGCGCTGCGGCGCAGACGGGACACCGGGGCAGACCGGCAGGCCGCGTTGCGATCGGCGGTGTCGGAGAAGACCGGGGCCGCGCGCGACCGCGGCCCATAATGAACTCGGCGTCGCGGAGGGCGAGGCGCGGAAGGTTTCACGAGATCCATGCGGACTGGCCGAGTGGCGTTCCGACCGATGTCGGCTCCGCGGCTGGCGGGGAGGCCTGAGTTGGCGGCAATGCAGAAAAAACGTCTTGCGACATCACTGCTCCTGGCAAGTCTGACGCTGGCCGCACTGCCCGGATCGGCATCGGCGCAGGGCGCATTGAGGTTCACCTCGCCCGAGGCTGCCTTCGAGCAGGGGCTCGGCGCTTACAAGGCGGGCCTCTATGCGCTTGCCGTCCCGGCGCTCAGTTATGCCGCCGAGCGAAAAGTCTTTCTCGCGCAATATTTTCTCGCGCAGCTTTACGCTGACAATCAAAGCGCGATGACGGATCATTCCAAGGCCTATCAGCTCTATCATCGCATCGTCGAGGAACTGGCGTCGAGCATTGACGTCGACGATGACGAGCGTGCGCCTTACGTCGGCCGGGCGCTTACAGCGTTGGCGCGTTATGTCTATCGCGGCCTGCCGGAGATCGGTCTTGCCCCGAACGCGACGCGAGCTGCGGAATACCTCGAAGAGGCCGCGACGTTCTTCCGTGATCTTGATGCGCAATTCGAACTCGCGAAGCTCTATCTCAAGGGCGACGGCGTGCCGGAGGATCGCAAGCGGGCGCTGCACTGGCTGTCGACGCTCACCCAGGAAGGCCATGTCGGCGCTCAGGCGTTCCTGGCAGATCTGCTTTGGACCGGCAAGATCGTGCCGCGAGACGAAAAGCGGGCGCTTGCGCTCATCACCCTCGCGACCGAGAACGCGCCGGCTCACGAACGCATCTGGATCGAAGACATCTACCACCGCATCTTCTGCGGCTCGGTCGCCGGTGTCCGTCAGGAGGCCGATACGCTGGTGCTGTCCTACCGTCGGCTCTATGTGCCGCGTGCGTCGCACGAACTGAGCATCGGCCCGGCGGCGCCGGACGTTTCGCCGGCGCGAAGCTGCAGCTCCGGCGAGCTGTTGCCGCGCCTGCAGCCGAAAGGGCGCAGGGCCGCGGCGACCGGGCCTGCCGCACCGAGCGGCGGCGCGCCGGCCAAGGACGCCATCCTCGGCGTTCGCGGTCAGCAATGAGCCGGGCGCGCTACGGTCTGGCGGCTCGCCTGGGCAAGCAGGGGCCTAGCGGCTGACGTCCAGATCGACCCAGACCGGCACGTGGTCCGATGGCTTCTCCCAGCCGCGCGTGAACTTGTCGATGCCGCTCGCGGTGAGCCGATCCGCCGCCTGTGGCGAGAGCAGGATATGGTCGATGCGAATGCCGTTGTCCTTCTGCCAGGCGCCGGCCTGGTAGTCCCAGAAGGTGTAGACGCCGGGCTCAGGGTGGCAGGCGCGGATCGCGTCCGTGAAGCCGAGGCTCTCGAGGCGGCGGAAGCGGTTTCGCGCCGCGGGCTGGAACAAGGCGTCGTCCACCCATGCGTCGGGGTTCCTGGCGTCGCGAGCCTCGGGGATCACGTTGTAGTCGCCGGCAAGCACCAGCGGCTCCTCATTGCCGAGTAGCGAGCGCGCGTGGGCTTCGAGGCAAGCCATCCAGGCGAGCTTGTAGTCGAATTTCGCCGTACCGATCGGATTGCCATTGGGCAGGTAGAGCGAGGCGACGCGCACCACTCCGCGGCCCGCTGCGATCACAGCCTCGATGTAGCGCGCCTGGGCCTCGTCGGGCTCGCCGGGAAGCCCTCGGCGCACGTCCTCGAGGCGGGCCTTGGACAGGAGCGCCACGCCGTTGAAGCCCTTTTGCCCGTGCACGGCGACGTTGTAGCCCAGCGCCTCGATCTCACCGGCCGGGAATGCCTCGGTCTGGCACTTGATCTCCTGCAGGCAGACGACATCCGGCCGCGACTGCCTGAGCCATGTGGTGAGGCTCTCGAAGCGTGCCTTGACGCCGTTGATGTTCCAGGTCGCGATCTTCATGCTGAGTTCCATCCGGCCGCGGTCTCCGTTGGTGTACAGGTCTTACGGCACCTCAGCGCCGCGGTCGATCTCGGCAATTGCGCCGCCGACCGGTTGACGTTGGAATGGCGAGCCGCTAGTCCGCCAGCTATGCAGAAGGCGTTCATCACTGGTCTGAGCGGCCCGGCGATCACGCCAGCGGAGCGGGCCTTCCTCGCCGCCGAGCGCCCGGCAGGCTTGATCCTCTTTGCGCGGAATTGCGAGAGCCCCGGCCAGATTCGCGCGCTCGTTGCGGATTTCAAGGCGGCCGTTGCGACCGATCGGGTGCTGATCGCCGTCGATCAGGAGGGCGGGCGGGTGCAGCGCCTGCGCCCCCCGATTGCGCGCGAGCTGCCGGCGGCGGCGCGCTACGGGGCGGTGTTCGAGCGCGATCCCCGCCTGGCGGTCGAAGCGGCCCATCTCGTCGCGCGGCTGACGGCGGAGGAGCTCAAGGCACACGGCATCGACACGTGCTGTGCGCCCGTCCTCGACGTGCCGGTTCCCGGGGCCCATGACGTGATCGGCGACCGCGCCTACGGCGGCGCGCTCGACGGCATCGTGCGGCTCGGGCGCGCCGTCGCCGAGGGGCTCATGGCCGGGGGCGTCCTGCCTGTCATGAAGCACATCCCGGGCCACGGCCGGGCGCTTGCCGACAGCCACCTCGAGCTGCCGGTCGTCGAAGCGCCGCCCGCCGTCCTCGCGGCGACCGACTTCGTCCCGTTCGCGGCGCTTGCCGATCTGCCCGCAGCGATGACGGCGCATGTGGTCTTCTCGGGGCTCGACCCGGGGAAGCCTGCGAGCATTTCATCCCGCGTCACGGGCGACATCATTCGTGCCCGCATCGGCTTCGACGGTTTGCTCATGAGCGACGACCTGTCGATGCGGGCGCTCTCGGGCTCGCTCGGCGAGCGTACAGTGGCGGTTCTCTCGGCCGGCTCGGATCTCGCCCTGCACTGCAATGGCGACCTCGCCGAGATGCAGGCCGTGGCGGCAGCGGCGCCAGCGCTCCGTGGGCGCGCCGCGCAGCGCTTCGCCCGCGCCCTGAGCGTAGCGCGAACATTGCCCGGCGCGTTCGATCGCGAGCGAGCGGGTCTCCTCCTGGAGCGGCGTCTCGGCGCGATTGCGTGAATCAGTGTAACGTGACAGTCCACAGATTACCCACAGGTTGCCGGCGGGAGTCCGGCGGGAGACGCGATGAGCTCGACGGGGAACGAACCCGCAAGTGAGGAGCCCCGTCCGGCGATCGCGCCGGACGGGTTGCGGCCTGCGGAGCCCTGGGAGGCGAGCGCCGGGCTGGCAGAGCGCAGCGCCGGCGAGACGCTCTCCGTCGATGTCGAGGGCTTCGAAG
>CAYWBX010000433.1:0-4012 GCA_964456015.1 uncultured Hyphomicrobiaceae bacterium
ATGGCCTGCACCGCGCGCAGGTCCGCGCCGCCCTCCAGGAGGTCGGTGGCGAAGGCGTGGCGGAGCACGTGGGGCGAGACGCGGTCGCTCGGGATTCCCGCCCGGCGCGCGAGCTGGCGCAGGCGCGCGAAGAAGTTCTGGCGGGTCATCGGCGCGCCCCGGCGCGAGAGGAACACGGCCTCGCCCGCCCGCGCGCCCGGTCGGAGGAGCCGCGGCCGGCCGTGCTCCAGCCACTCGGCGAGCGCCTCGCGCGCCGGCTCGCTGAGCGGCACCAGCCGCTCGCGCCCGCCCTTGCCGGTGATGGTCAGCACCCGCTCGTCGCCGGCAAGCACGGCGCGCGGCAGTGTGACGAGCTCCGAAACCCTCATTCCGGTCGCATAAAGCACCTCGAGCAACGCGTTGAGGCGCAGCGCCCGCACCCGCTCGCGCCCGGTGAGCTCCTCGACGCGCCGCCGGGCGACCGTGAGCAGATGCTCGACTTCCGCGACCGACAGCGTCCTCGGCAGCGTCCGCTCCCTTCTGGGACCGGCGAACCCATGCGATGGATCGTCCGCCGCAAGTCCTTCGGCCAGAAGGAAGCGGTAGAGCTGGCGGATCGACGAGAGCCGCCGAGCCCTTGACGCCGCTGCGAGGCCCGTTTGCGACAGATGGCGCAGATAGGCCGTCAAATGCTCGGAGCGGGCGGTCGCGAGCCCGATCCGCTTGCCGCCGAGAAAACCGGCGAAATCGGCAAGATCGCGCCGGTAGGCCTCGAGCGTGTTGCGCGCCGCGCCGCGTTCGGCCGCGAGCATATCGAGGAACGCCTCGATCAGGTCGTGATCGTCCGTTACGACGACGCCTTCCGACACCGGCTGGCGCCTCCTCTCACATCTGACTCGCCTGATGCACTTCCACGATGTTGCCGTCCGGATCGTAAAAGAAGATCTGCTGCCAGCCCTTGATCGCCCAGGCGCCGTAATCGGCATAGGGGATCCCGCGCGCCTCGAGCCGCTTCTTGAAAGCAGCGATGTCATCCGTGCGGAACGCGATGTGCCCCCGCTCGAGCGGGTTGAGCGACGTTTTTGTCCGGAACGCCACTCCGAGGTCCTTCTCAGCGAGGTGGAATTGCGTCGTCCCATCGGTGATGAACGAGACTTTCCCGCTGTAGCCGTCGCTGCTCCGGTCGCGGATCTCCTCCATGCCCGTGAACGTCTTCATGTCCATCACGTTGCGATAGAAATCATCCATCGCCGCGACGTTGGTCGTGCACAGGTTGAGGTGGTGGAGCTTCAGCTTCATGGCGTGACATTCCTCACATTGGTCGTTGCCGGGCTTTGTAGACCGGACGAGGCCAGTCTACTCGATCTTGTAGCGTTTGAGCTCGCTCACAAGTCTCGACAGCTTGTCGGCGATGTCGAGACCCGTCTCGACCGAGACCTTCAGCGTCGCGCGCGTCTGGACCAGCTTGTTCAGCCGCTCCTGCTGCTCGCCAAAGCCGTAGAACAGCTCGTCCGGCGCGTTGATCTCGCCATCCTCGATCGCACACATCACGTCGAAGGCGTTCTGCGAGGCAAGCACCAGCATCGAGGCGATGTCGTTCATGAGCTGGTGGTAGGTCCGCGCCGTGCCCTGGTCGATGCGCGGCCCGTGCACGCCGAACTTGAGGGGCGAGGCGGCCGCCGCCCCTGCCCCGCCGAAGAGCCTCGGATTGCGGTGCAGCCGCTTGAAGATCTCGAGCAGCCCCATGCAGCAGGATTCGAGGTCGCGCAGCGCCACTCCTGCCTTGCGCCGGGCCCGCGCCCGCTCGCCCGTCTTCTCTTGTCCGACCCAGTTGATCGCCGCGATCGAGGCGATGGCGCCGAGCGCCGAGAGCGCAGGCAGCACCGCCGACAGGGGATCGGGCGCGATCCGGCTGTCGGCATCGCTCGGCTCGGACTCCTTCGGCCGCGGCCTCTGCGGTTCTTTGCCCACATCCCGTCCTTTCGATTCGCGGCGCGAGACTACCAGATCGGGCGAGTGAGATTGTGGCCTCGCCGCCCGACCTCGCACCGCAGGCGTGCGGCACCCTGTCGTCGGCCGCCGGCCGGCGGACCTTGCGCGGCGGCAACATTGCGGCCGGCGGCGCTGGCGGACGCGGGTGAAAGGACAGCCGGCCGGCTTCGTGCGTTCGAGGCGTTCGGCGACGTCGGCGCTCGCCGCAGCCGGCGCGCGCCACGGTTGCCGGACATTCCCGATAGGAACTATAGCGCCCGCCCCTTCGCCCGAAGCAGCGACCGGCCGCAGGCATCTCGGTCGCGAAACCGCGCGACATGACCGCCGCCGGCCCCCGCGGCACGGCCGGGGGCCGACCCCGATCCGCCGCGTGCCCGGCGCGACGTCAGTAAACGCGCGCCTTAGGCTCGATGTATTTCATCTCGTTCGTCAGCGTGTAGGTGTGGACCGGCCGGTAGTCGATCCTGATCTCCCGCTTTGCGTCGTCCGCCCAGGCGAGTGTGTGCTTCATCCAGTTCTTGTCGTCGCGCTCGGGATAATCCTCGCGTGCGTGCGCACCGCGGCTTTCCTTGCGGTTGGCGGCCGAGAGCATGGTCACCGCGGCTTGCGCGATCAGATTGTCGTACTCGAGTGTCTCGATCAGGTCCGTGTTCCAGACGAGCGAGCGGTCGGTCACGCTGATGTCGTCCGTCCCCTTCCAGATCTCGATGATCTTCCGTGCGCCTTCCTCGAGCACCGGTCCGTCGCGGAAGACGGCGCAGTTGTTCTGCATCAGCCGCTGCATCTGCAGGCGCAGCGTTGCCGTCGGGGTCCCTCCCTTGGCGAACCTGAAGCGGTCGAGCCGCGACAAAGCGAGGTCGACGCCGTCCTTCGGCAGGTCCTGGTGCGCCGAGCCCTTTTCGACGGTCTCCGCCGCGCGCAGGCCCGCGGCGCGGCCGAACACCACGAGATCGATGAGCGAGTTGGAGCCGAGCCGGTTGGCACCATGCACCGAGACGCACGCCGCCTCGCCGATGGCCATCAGCCCGGGGATCACATGGTCGGGATTGTCACCTTTGAGCGTGACCACCTCGCCGTGATAGTTCGTCGGGATCCCGCCCATGTTGTAGTGCACGGTCGGCAGCACCGGGATGGGCTCGCGGCGGATGTCGACGCCCGCGAAGATTTTGGCGCTTTCCGTGATGCCCGGCAGCCGTTCCGCCAGGATCTTCGGATCGAGATGGTCGAGATGCAGGTAGATGTGGTCCTTCTCCGGCCCGACGCCGCGCCCCTCCCGGATCTCGATCGTCATCGAGCGCGAGACGACATCGCGCGAGGCGAGATCCTTCACATGCGGCGCATAGCGCTCCATGAAGCGCTCGCCGTTCGCATTCGTCAGATAGCCGCCCTCGCCGCGGCAGCCCTCGGTGATGAGCACGCCCGCGCCGTAGATGCCGGTCGGGTGGAACTGCACGAACTCCATGTCTTCGAGCGGCAGACCGGCGCGCAGCACCATGGCGCTGCCGTCACCCGTGCAGGTGTGCGCCGAGGTGCATGAGAAGTAGGCGCGACCGTAGCCGCCGGTCGCGAGAATCGTCTTCTTCGCCCGGAAGGCGTGCACCGTTCCATCCTCGAGGCAGAGCGCGACAACGCCGCGGCAGGCGCCTTCCTGATCCATGATCAGGTCGATGGCGAAGTACTCGATGAAGAACTCGGCCGAATGCCTGAGGCTCTGACCGTAAAGCGTGTGCAACATGGCGTGGCCGGTACGGTCCGCAGCCGCGCACGTGCGCTGGGCCGGCGGCCCCTCCCCGAACTGGGTGGTCATGCCCCCGAACGGGCGCTGATAGATGCGCCCGTCCTCGGTGCGCGAGAACGGCACGCCGTAGTGCTCGAGCTCGAAAACGGCCTGCGGCGCGTTGCGGCACAGGTACTCGATCGCATCCTGGTCGCCGAGCCAGTCGGCGCCCTTGACGGTGTCGTACATGTGCCAGCGCCAGTCGTCGGGCCCCATGTTGGCGAGCGCCGCGGCGACGCCGCCTTGCGCGGCGACGGTGTGCGA
>CAYWBX010000434.1:0-3998 GCA_964456015.1 uncultured Hyphomicrobiaceae bacterium
TGACCGCCTCGCCGATGGTCTTGTAGAGCTCACGGATGGAGACCTCGATGAACTCGGTCGGGTTGTAGACGATGCGGTACTCAAGGCCCTTGGGGAAACTCTTCGAGAGCTCGGCCATCGTCTCCTTGACCTTGCGGGTCGTCTTGAGGGCGTCGCTGCCCGGCGCCTGGCTGACGACGAGAACGGTCGCCGGATAGCGATCCTGATAGCCGTAGCTCGTATAGGAAATGGCGCCGAGCTCGACGCGCGCCACATCCTTGAGGCGCACCGTGCGCCCGTCGGCCCCACTTTTAATCACGATCTCGGCGAACTCGCTCGCCTCGCGCAGCCGGCCGCGCAGCTGTAGCGACTGCTGGAATGCTCCCTGTTGCGGCATCGGCGGCTCGCCGATCGCCCCGCCTGCCACCTGCACGTTCTGCTGACGCAAGGCGGCGATCACCTCCTCGGCGGACATGCGCAGGGCAGCGATCCGTTCGGGATCGAGCCAGATGCGCATGGCGTACTCGCGCGCGCCGAATGCGAAGACGCTGCCGACGCCCTCGATGCGGGCCAGGACATCGCGCACGTTCAGAAGTGCGTAATTGGAGATGTAGACTTGATCATAGGTCTTGTCGGGCGAGACCATGTGCACGACGACAAGGATGTCGGGCGAATTCTTGCGCACGGTCACGCCGTTGCGGCGCACTTCCTCGGGCAGACGCGGCTCGGCGGCCGCGACACGGTTCTGGACGAGAACCTGCGCCTTGTCGACGTCATAGCCGATCTCGAAGGTCACCGTGATCGACAGCGATCCGTCGGCGGTCGCCTGCGAGTACATGTAAAGCATGCCGTCGACGCCGTTGATCTCCTGCTCGATGACGGCGGCGACGGTATCGGCGACGGTCTGAGCACTGGCGCCAGGGTAGCTCGCGGAGACGGTGATGGTCGGCGGCGTGATCTCAGGGAACTGGGTGACCGCAAGCCCGCTGTAGGCGATCGCGCCGACGATGGTCACGAAAAGCGACAAGACGGACGCGAAGATCGGGCGGTCGATGAAGAAGCGCGACAGTCTCATGAACGATGCTCTTGCGCCAGTTTCCTGCGGCGGCCGAAAGAGGCACGGTTCGCGCCGGCGGCCATTGGATCAATTGCGATGCGCGGGAGCGGCGGCCGACGGCGGGACGCCCGATGAGGAGGCGGCGGGGCCGCCGGCCGCGCCGGCGGCGTCGCGCTTCGGCTCGACCGTCATGCCCGGCCGGGCCCGTTGAATACCGTTGGTGACCACCCAGTCGTCAGCCTTGATCCCCTCGCGAATGACGCGCAGGCCGCCGTCGAGAGGGCCGAGACGGACAGGCCGCCGCGCCACGACGTTGTCAGCGCCGACGACAAGGACAAACTTGCTCGCCTGGTCGGTGCCGATGGCGGCATCGGGCAGCAGGATCGCCTGGTAGCGTGGGGTTCCGGGAATGCGCACGCGGGCGAACATGCCGGGCGAGAACAGCTGCGAGGGATTGTCGACGACGGCGCGGGCGCGCAAGGTCGCTGTCCCCTGATCGAGGCGGTTGTCGAGGAAATCAAGGCGGCCGCGGTGGGGAAAGTTGCGCTCATCCGCCATCGCGATCTCGACGGTTCCACCGAGGACTGCGCCGCCCGTTGTCTCGCCCCGCTCGGCGAGCCGCTTGTATTTCAGATAATTGGCCTCGCTGACGTCGAAGTAGAGGTAGATGGGATCCTGACTGACAATCGACGTGAGCAAGGTCGCATTGGCGGCGGCGCCGGCCGAGATCCAGTTGCCGGGCGTCACGAGCGAGCGGCCGATGCGCCCATCGATGGGCGCGGTGATGCGCGTGAAAGCCAGGTCAAGCTCGGCGGTCGCCACCTTGGCCTCCGCCACCTTCATGGCGGCCTGGGCTTCGCGCAACAGGTTCGAGCGGTCGTCGAAGACCTTCTCTGACATCACGCGCCGCTCGACCAGCGGCCGGCCGCGCTCGACATCGAGCGAGGCGTTCTCCGCCTTGGTGACGGCCTGGGCCAGCTCGGCCCGGGCCTGGTCGAGAGCGCGCTCGAAGGGTCGCGCGTCGATCTCGTAGAGCAGATCGCCCTTCTTGACGAACTGGCCGTCCTTGAAGGCGACGTTCATCAGGTAGCCGGAGACCCGGGCGCGAACCTCCACCTGCTCCATCGCATCGAAACGGGCGGTGTACTCGTCCCACTCGACGATCTCGCGAACGACGGGCCTGCTCACGGTCACGACGGGGGGCGGCGGCTTGGCGGGGGGCGCCGCCTTGGCCTTGTCGGAGCTGCTGGCCGACGGCTGGTCACAACCGGCAAGCGCCAATGCCAGCCCGCCAAGGACGAGCAGGGTGCACGCCCCTCCCCTAGACCCAACAAGATTGCGCATCGACCGTGATCCAAAGTCCGTCAAGCCCGCCCCATGTAGCAGGTTCGCGGATGCTTGTCCCACAAACGCTTGCGTGATCGCGCGGGCAGCTGGGTGGTATTAGCGCAGCTTCACGTAAATGATGCCGTCATGGACGAACGACGGCCGGCCGAAGTACGGGCTGCCGGGGGCAAAATAGCCGTTGGGGACAGCGCCCCGACCGGATGCCGGGTTCGGCCTCGGCGGGCGTGCGACGGCTTGGTCGAGCGTGTGGTCGCGGCGTCCCTGACGCGCGACCATGCGGTCTGCCGGGCTCGTGCCGAAGACCTGGATGTGGGTATTCTGAACGCCGTACTTGTGCACCAGGGCGTAGAACTGCGCAGCGTTCGCGGGCGCCAGCCGGATGCAGCCGTGAGACGCCGGCCGGCCCAGCAATCCGACCGCCGACGTGCCATGGATCGCAAAACCGTCCTTGAAGAATACAGAATGCGGCATCGGCGCCATGTCATACTTGCGCGAGTACCACATCTTGGCGGTCCACTGGACGCGGAAGCTGCCACGCGGTGTCGCATAGCCGGCGCGACCGGATGATATCGCCCAGTTGTGGCGTGCCTCGCCGGCGACGAGCACGTCCATGCGCTGGGTCGAAAGGTTGACGCGCGCGATCAACACAGGTGTTGCGGGCTTCGCCTCCGGGAGGACGGGCGCGAGCGGTGTGCCGGACGGGCCGGACGCCGGCGCCGCGAGCGAGGCTTCAGAGCGCGGCTCGGCCACAGTCTGCGACGCGGACATCGAGGTTGCCGGCGCAACGGGTGGCGCATCGGGACTCGCGACCGACACGGGCGGCGCGTCATAGGCCTGCGTCGCGGGCGCGCAAACCATCAGCGTGGCCGCGACCGCGGACAGCGCCAGAACGAAACGCATCAGCAGCTCCTACGCGGGACAAGAGGACAGCGGGCGATCAATGGGCCAATTTATAGCCACGGCCGCCCTACTGCATGATTAAGGGTGCTACCCGGACGGCCGCAGGAAAGCCTCAGGGGGGCCCGCGCCGCGCAGGCGCCAGCCCAAATTCCGCGATGATGGCCTCGACGATGCGCTTCGGCGGCAGGCGCACGGAGAGCACGAGTGCGCGTTCCGCGGGATCGGGTTCCTCGAGCGCGTCGAACTGGCTCTGCAACAGGGTGGGCGGCATGAAATGCCCCTTGCGCCGCGCCAGACGGTCGCTGATCAGGGCATAGGTACCGCGCAGATAGACGAGGCCCACGTCGCGGCGCTCCCCGATCACAATATCGCGATAGCGGCGTTTGAGCGCCGAACAGCCGACGATGGCTCGCGTCCCCTGGCGGCGGTGGTCGTCGATCCACGCAGCGATGGCGGCAAGCCACGGCAGGCGATCGGCATCCTCGAGCGGGATTCCGCGGCTCATCTTGTCGATGTTGGATTGCGGGTGAAAGCTGTCGGCATCGCGAAACGGCCAGGCGAGCGCTGCCGCCAGCTGCTTGCCGATGGTGCTTTTTCCGGCGCCGGCGACCCCCATCAGAACGATGACAGCCGGTGGCGGGCGTGGAGCGCGGCGCGCGGGATGCGGTGTCTGCACAGCGCCCACCTTATTGCGATCTTTTCGGCTCGGCATGTC
>CAYWBX010000435.1:0-3992 GCA_964456015.1 uncultured Hyphomicrobiaceae bacterium
TTGCTGGCGGTCATGGGGCACTGTTCCCTGCACTTAGCTCGCGGCTAAGGGTTTAAGGGGCAATTGCGTCCGTGGCAATTCGGCGGCTGTCAGGCCTTCCCCCTCTCCCCTGGCGCTCTCGGCCCGATCAGAAACCCGTGCCGGCGCCGGCCCGCGCTGGGCCTCACGTCTTCCGGTCTGGATGATGGGGGTCGAACTTCGAGAGCACGTCCTTCAGATAGTCGCGGCTCTTCCACTCCGGCGGCGGCGGCTCATGGCCCGGACGCGGCACGAACACGTTGGGCGTCACCTCGCCCGATGCGCCCATCAGGTCGGGGACATAGCGGGGGCAGTTGGGAAAGATCTCGCAGTCGACGCTGACCACGACCTTCGCTCCGTGGTGCCGCGCGAGCGTGCCGGCGTCGTCACGGATCGTCGCCCTCCCCCGGATGCGGGTCCGGAACGACTTGCCGTCGAAGCGCACGAAGAGCAGCCCCACGTTCGGATTGCGCAGGATGTTGCCGAGCGTGCGGTACATGTTGTTGCCGTCATATTCGGGATATTCGAGCGTCGCAGGGCCGGTGATCTTGACGAAGCCCGGATCACCCGAGCGCATCGAGCAGTCGACGTGATCCTGATAGCTCGTGGCGATGAAGAAGAACCGCGCCTCCTCGATGAGCGTGCGATCCTGCTCCCAGAACTCGAAGTGCCGCCGGTGCTTCTCGAGGCCGTCGGCGACGCGGCGGCCGTCGAAGCGGTCCTGCAATTCGCGCATGCCGTCATGATAGAAGGGGCGGCGGTCGGCGGACATGGGGAGATGGCCTCATCGGATAGGAGCGGCAGTCCTCGCTTGATAGCAGATAATCCGTCGCGCGGAGCTGGCGCGCTTGCGGACGGTCCACAATGAGTGCCACATAGGCGATGGCCGTTCGTCGCCGGGCCATGAAAGCAAACCCGAGGGAGGAGAGTCATGGCCCTGAGCCCGAGCGCCGTCGCGAAGATGGCGGCTGACTACACGGCGGCATGGAACTCGAAGTCGCCGACGGCGGTCGCAGGCTTCTATGCCGAGGATGGCCAGATCATCATCAATCGCGGCGCGCCTTGGAAGGGCCGCTCGGGCATCGAGGACATGGCGAAGGGGTTCTTTGCAGACGTGCCGGACCTCTCGCTCACCTGCGATGAGATCCGCTGTGCCGGCACGCACGCGGTCTACGCGTGGACCTTTATCGGACATCACGCAACGAGCAAGAAGCCGCTCAAGGTGAGCGGCTGGGAGGAGTGGGAACTCGGCGCCGACCTCAAGGTGAAGTCGTCGCTCGGCTGGTACGACGCCGACGACTATGCCCGGCAGGTCGAGGGGAATTGACCGGGCCCCTGCCAGCGATCGCAGCGCCGGCATCCCTGAAGACAAGCGGTCAGCGCCTCAAATAGCGCCGCTTTCCCGGAGCTTCTTGATGTCCGCCGGACCGAAGCCCGCCTCCGCCAAGACCTCGTCGGTGTGCTGGCCGAGCTTCGGCGGCGGCCGGCGCACGGAGGCCTTCGAGCGCGACATCAGGATCGGCTGGCCGAGCACTTCCGTCGGCCCGCGCTCCTGACTGACCATCGGCTGCGCGAGCCCGAGGTGGCGGACCTGCTCGAGCGCGAACACCTGGTCGATCGAGTTGATCTCACCCGCCGGGCAGCCGTTGGCATTGAGCATGTCGATCCAGTAGGCGGCGGGCTTCTGGCTCGTGTGCTTTTCGATCAGCGCATTGAGCTTCTTGCGGTTCTTCGAGCGCCCTTTGGCGTCGGCAAAATCCGGATCCTTGAAAGCGGGATCATCGAAGAGGGAGGCGAACTTCTCCCACATCTTCTGCCCGGCGACGGCGATATTGATGTAGCCGTCCGAAGTCTTGAACACCCCCGTCGGGATCGACGTCGGATGGTCGTTGCCGGCTTGCGGCGGCACTTCCTTGTCCATCAGCCAGCGGGTCGCCTGGAAGTCGAGCATGAACACCTGCGCCTGCAGGAGCGAGGTCTGCACCCACTGCCCCTTGCCCGACCTCTCGCGCTCCATCAGCGCCAAGAGGATGCCCTGGCTGCAGAAGATGCCGGCGGTGAGATCCGCGATCGGAATGCCGACGCGCATCGGCCCCCGCCCCGGCTCGCCGGTGATCGACATGAGGCCGCCCATGCCCTGCGCGATCTGATCGAAGCCGGGCCGCTGGCTCAGCGGTCCGTCCTGTCCGAAGCCCGAAATCGAGGCATAGATGATGCGCGGGTTGAGCTTCGCGACCGCCTCGTAGTCGATGCCAAGGCGCTTCTTCACGTCGGGCCGGTAATTCTCGACGATGATGTCGGCCTTGCGGGCAAGCGCCAGGAACACGTCCTTGCCGGCCGGCGACTTCAGGTTGAGCGTAATGGAACGCTTGTTGCGATGCAGGTTCTGGAAGTCGGAGCCGGACCGCGGTCCGCCGAGGCCAACCTTGTCGGAGTCCGGGTCCTCGATCTTGATGACGTTGGCGCCCCAGTCGGCGAGCTGGCGCACGCACGTCGGGCCCGAGCGCACGCGGGTGAGATCGAGGACGGTATAGGCGGAAAGGATGTCGGAGGCGGGCTCGAAGGGCATGGGGCGCGGGCCTTGGGCTCGGTTGCATGGCGTGACGGGGCGATTGTGTCGCCCTCGCCGTCGGGACTGTCAACCTCGCGGACCGGAACCCCGGCATGCCGGGCGCGCCCTGTCGCGCTGGCGCCCTCGCCAAACCGCCCTATGCTGCCCGCGGCATCGACCCTTTCGGAAGCCTGACGCCATGGCGGCAACAATCGACAACCGTCGGCCAGAACCCGACCGCGTTCTCACCGACATCGCCGATTATGTGCTCTCGTACGAGGTGACGAGCGATCTCGCCTATGCCACCGCCCGGCAATGCCTGATCGACACGCTCGGCTGCGGACTTGAGGCGCTCGACTATCCGGCCTGCACCAAGCTGCTCGGTCCCCTCGTGCCGGGCACCATCGTGCCGCACGGCGCCAAGGTGCCGGGCACGCCCTATCAGCTCGATCCGGTGACGGCCGCGTTCAACATCGGAACGATGATCCGCTGGCTCGACTTCAACGACACCTGGCTCGCCGCCGAGTGGGGCCATCCGTCCGACAACCTCGGCGGCATCCTGGCGACCGCCGACTGGCTCTCACGCCGGGCCATCGCCGCCGGCAGACCGCCGCTCATGATGCGCGACGTGCTCACCGCCATGATCAAGGCGCACGAGATCCAGGGATGCATGGCGCTCGAGAACGCCTTCAACAAGGTCGGGCTCGATCATGTCGTGCTGGTCAAGGTCGCAACATGCGCCGTCGTTTCGGCTCTCCTCGGCCTTTCGCGCGCGGAGATCATCAACGCCCTCTCGCTCGCCTGGGTCGACGGCCAGGCGCTGCGCACCTATCGCCAGGCGCCGAACACGGGCTCGCGCAAGAGCTGGGCCGCCGGCGACGCGACGAGCCGGGGCGTCCGCCTGGCGCTGATCGCGGCGACCGGCGAGATGGGATATCCGAGCGCGCTCACCGCCCCGACTTGGGGATTCTACGACGTCTCCTTCCGCGGCGAGCCGTTTCGCTTTCAGCGGCCTTACGCCAGCTATGTGATGGAGAACGTGCTCTTCAAAATCTCCTATCCCGCCGAGTTCCATGCCCAGACCGCCGTCGAGGCCGCGATGACGCTCCATGCGCGGCTGCAATCCATGGGGATGACCAGCGACGACATTGCCTCTGTCGCCGTGCGCACGCACGAGGCCGCGATCCGCATCATCGACAAGCAGGGGCCACTCGCCAATCCCGCCGACCGCGACCATTGCCTCCAGTACATGATTGCCGTGCCGCTCATCTTCGGCCGTCTCACCGCCGCCGACTATGAGGACGAGGTCGCCGCCGACCCGCGCATCGACGCGCTGCGCGCGCGCATCAGATGCCACGAGGACCCTGCCTTCACCGCCGACTACCACCATCCCGACAAGCGCTCGATCGCCAACGGCCTCACC
>CAYWBX010000436.1:0-1820 GCA_964456015.1 uncultured Hyphomicrobiaceae bacterium
CTTGGCTGCCGCCATTTACACCAGCGAGTTCGTGCACCCTATTGTGCGTCAGACTGTGAAGCCGGCGATGGAGATGATGGCGTCGCTGCCTTCGGTCGTGCTTGGCTTCATCGCGGCTCTCATTCTTGCTCCCATTGTCGAGACTTGGATCGCGGCAGTGCTGTTGGTGTTTGTGGCGGTGCCTGTGGCCTTGATGGTTGCCGCCTACCTTTGGCAGTTCCTGCCGGGCTTCCTCGCGCGCCGCTATCAGGGCTTGACGCGCTTCGGGCTGATGTTTGTGACCTTGCTGGTCGCGTTCTGGGCGTCATACCGGCTGGGCTGGATTTTCGAGCGGCTCGTGTTCGAGGGGGACCTGAAGGCCTGGGCCAATAAAGATGTGGGTTCGGGCGTGCCGTTCATGGCGGTGATCCTGACGCCGGTGTGCGCTTTCGCGCTCAGCTACGCGACCAGACACTTCATCGGTGATGCTGTGAGGGATCGCATGCGCTCGATGTCGCCGCTGGGTGCGGCATTGACTGATCTTATCCGGTGGATTGCCCTGTTGGCCACGGCCCTGCTCGTTGCGTACTTGGCCGCGGCGCTGCTCGGGTCATTGGGGTTCGACCCGCGCGGAGGGGTCGTCAGCACCTATGTTCAGCGCAATACGCTCGTGGTCGGTTTCGCCATGGGCTTTGCGGTTATCCCGATTATCTACACGATCAGCGAGGACGCGCTGAACTCAGTGCCCGAGCATCTGCGAGCCGCCGCGTTGTCTTGCGGCGCCACGACCTGGCAGACGGCAACCAAGGTCATTCTGCCAACGGCCATGTCGGGAGTGTTCGCCGCAGTCATGGTCGGCATGGGGCGGGCGGTCGGGGAAACGATGATCGTCGTGATGGCGGCCGGCAACACGCCGATCCTCGAATGGAACATCTTCAATGGCCTCAGGGCTCTTTCCGCCAACATCGCGGTGGAGCTCCCCGAGGCGGTGAAGGACGGATCGCTCTTCCGCATGCTGTTCCTTGCGGCGCTGACGCTGTTCGTCATGACCTTCGTGGTCAACACAGCCGCGGAAGTTATCCGGCAGCGGTTTCGCAAGCGCGCAGTTTCGCTCTGAGTTTGGGGGACGGAAACAGTGGCAATCGCAATGGACGAGACCACGTTGGCTCAGGCGCGCGCGACGGCGCGTGCAACTTCGGCACATGCGTCGCGAACGACGGACCTCGCCGCCAGGGGCGAGCCGGCGCAATGGCTGCTTGGCGGCGCGCTGGCTCTCGGCATCACCATGATCGTGGGGTTGTTGGCCCTCGTCTTCTGGAACGGGATTGTCACATTCTGGCCCAAGCCGATCGAGGTCTTGAGCTTGACCGACGGAACACTTGTGGCGGGTGAGACCACGCGTTCGGAGTCCTACAAGGTCCCTGTCGACGTGCGAGCGAAGCTGACCGACCAGGCCCTCAAAGCTGTTCAGGCGAATGACGGCTTCGCGCGGCGGACGCTTATCCGGACCGGCAACTACGATATCTACAATGACGATTTCAAATGGGTGTCGGACTACGAGATCAAGCAGGCGACAAAACCAGCCGGCATGTTCTTCCTGGAGCGGTTGGAGTGGGGTGTTGCGGTTGGCAAGATCACCAAGGTGCTGCTGGATAAGCAGCAGCTGGACATCGGCAATCTTGCCGCCCTGCAGGCTGCCCACGAAGAGGCGCGGGCACGTTGGCGCAAGGTGCGCCACATCGAGCGCCGACTGATTGGCGATGTCAACCACGATATCGAGAAGGAGAGGTTGCGTCTCCGTAAGGTCGGATTGCGCTCGGGTACCGAAAGCGCGGAGTACC
>CAYWBX010000436.1:1830-3655 GCA_964456015.1 uncultured Hyphomicrobiaceae bacterium
ACCGCGACCTTGAGAAGGCGACCAATGAGCGGATCGGCGCGCTGCGCGCCCAGTACGAGGCACTCTCGAAAGAGGCGCAGACGATCAAGGAAACAGACGCACGGTTCACGCTCACCTTCGCGGAGATCACCGGCAAGGAGAAAACCCAGAAGCTGTCGGACATCGTGCGTTTCTATCCCGCCAACGAGGTCGGCTTTTGGGACAAGTTGAAGATCTACGCCGCGCGATGGGGCGAGTTTCTGACCGACGAGCCGCGGGAGGCCAATACGGAGGGAGGCGTCCTGCCCGCGATCTTCGGCACCTTCACCATGACGCTCATGATGGTGTTCGCGGTTGCCCCGTTCGGCATCATTACCGCGCTCTATCTGCGCGAGTACGCCAAGCAGGGGCGCCTTGTCTCTATAGTGCGCATCTCCGTCAACAATCTCGCCGGCGTTCCGTCGATCGTGTACGGCGTCTTTGGGCTCGGCTTCTTCGCCTACATCATGGGCGGCACGATTGATCAGGTCTTCTTCCCGGAGCGGTTGCCCAATCCGACCTTCGGCACAGGCGGCCTGCTCTGGTCCTCGCTTACGCTTGCGCTGCTGACCGTGCCGGTCGTGATCGTCGCGACCGAAGAAGCTCTGGCGGCCGTGCCGCGGTCGACGCGAGAAGGTGCGCTCGCCTGCGGCGCGTCAAAGTGGCAGACGATCCAACGCATCGTCCTGCCGCGAGCGATGCCCGGCATCATGACCGGCTTGATCCTGGCAATGGCCCGCGGGGCCGGCGAGGTGGCGCCACTCATGCTGATCGGCGTGGTCAAGCTCGCGCCCGAGCTGCCGATCGATCATCATTTTCCGTTCGTGCATCTGGAGCGCAGCTTCATGCACCTCGGCTTCCACATCTACGACGTCGGCTTCCAGTCGCGCAATTCGGAGGCCGGCAAGCCGATGGTCTTTGTCACGACACTTCTGCTGATCGGCTTGATATTCTTGATGAACACCACAGCAATCATTGTCCGCAACCGGCTCAAGCGAAGGTTCGCGGGCAGTACGTTTTGAGGGAGGCGCGGGTCATGGACTCGATGGTAAACGACGTCGAAAAGACCGCCTACCACGTCCACAAGGGACCTGAAGGCGAGAATTTCAAGATCGAGAACTTCAATCTCTGGTACGGGGCCAAGCAGGCGCTCTTTGACATAAACATGGGAGTGCAACGCGGTTTGGTGACTGCGCTTATTGGCCCGTCCGGCTGCGGCAAATCAACTTTATTGCGGTGCATGAACCGCATGAATGATCTCGTTGATGGTCTTCGAATTGAGGGCCGGATGAGCCTTGACGAGGATGATATCTACGCTCGCGGCGTTGACGTCATCGCATTGCGCAAGCGGATGGGAATGGTATTCCAGAAGCCAAACCCCTTCCCGATGTCGATTGCGGAAAATGTCATTTTTCCATTGCGGGTTGACGGCATTCGCGACAAGGCGCTGCTTGAGGAGACCGTGGAGCGGGCTCTGCGTGGGGCGGCACTCTGGGACGAGGTAAAGGACCGTCTGCACGAAAGCGCGCTGGGCCTTTCAGGCGGCCAGCAGCAGCGCTTGTGCATAGCCCGCGCGGTGGCCGGAGATCCCGAGGTTCTGCTAATGGATGAGCCGTGCTCGGCACTCGATCCTATCGCGACCAGCAAGATCGAGGACCTCATCGACGAGTTGAAGGGACGCTACACAATTATCATTGTCACTCACAACATGCAGCAAGCGAGCCGGGTGTCCGACAATACCGCATTCATGTATCTCGGCCGCCTGATCGAATATGGACAAACGACGACTCTGTTTAGCACGCCGAAA
>CAYWBX010000436.1:3665-3972 GCA_964456015.1 uncultured Hyphomicrobiaceae bacterium
CGTACCCAGGACTACGTGACCGGGCGGTTCGGATAAAGGCCAATGCCACTGGCTCGACGGGGGTACGCCGCGGACCCCCGTCATGTCTTCGTTGTCGCCGAGCCGGCTATCAGGAATCATAGGCTTTCGTGCTCGTAGAGATCCTAGGTGCTGCCTGAGTTGCCCGCAGGGCAATCGCGCTTGGCAGCGAAGCCCCAAGAGCCCACGCTGTTGCCCGACCGAGCGCGGCGACAGCCCGCGCGAGCAGCCGGGACCTTCACCTCTCGCGGGCGGGTAAGGGCCCCGGATAGCGCTTCCGGGGAGCAAG
>CAYWBX010000437.1:0-3952 GCA_964456015.1 uncultured Hyphomicrobiaceae bacterium
CGATCATGCTGATCACGCACGCCATGGGAGTCGTCGCGGAGACGACGCAGCGGGTGGTCGTCATGTACGCCGGCAAGGTCGTCGAAGAGGCGCCCGTCGAGCGCCTGTTCGCCAACCCGAGGCATCCCTACACGCAAGGTCTCATCCGCTCGATCCCGCGCATCGACCGGAAGGCGGACAAGAAGCAGCGGCTCGAGGCCATCGCAGGGTCGGTGCCGAGCCTGCTCAATCCCCCGCCCGGATGCCGTTTCGCCTCGCGCTGCAAGTTCGCGACGGCGCAGTGCCTGGAAGCGATCCCGCCGCTGCGCGAGGTCGAGCCGGGCCACAAGGTGGCATGTATCCTGTGACACGGCAGGCACCCAGGGAGAACGCGCAGCGATGACGGCCCCGCTTCTCGAGGTCAAGGATCTGGTCAAGCGCTTCACGATCCGGGGCGGCATCCTGCAGCGCGAGGTCGACCGCGTTCATGCCGTCGACGGCGTGAGCTTCACGGTCGGACGCGGCGAGACGCTCGGGCTCGTCGGCGAGTCGGGCTGCGGCAAGTCGACGACCGGGCGCTGCATCCTGCGGCTCATCGAGCCGACCTCGGGCGAGGTTTGGTTCGAAGGGCGCAACGTCACGGCACTCGGTCGCGACGAACTCAGGCAGATGACGCGCGACATGCAGATCATCTTCCAGGATCCCTTCGCCTCGCTCAATCCACGCATGACGGTCGGCGCCATCATCGGTGAGGCGCTCGTCATTCACGGGCTCGCCAAGTCACGCGCCGAGCAGGAGGCGCGGGTGGCGGAGTTGCTCGAGACCGTCGGCCTCAACCCCGACTACATGCGCCGCTATCCGCATGAATTCTCCGGCGGCCAGCGCCAGCGGATCGGCATCGCGCGCGCGCTTGCCGTCGAGCCCAAGCTGATCGTCTGCGACGAGCCCGTCTCGGCGCTCGACGTGTCGATCCAGGCGCAGGTCATCAATCTCCTCGAGGACCTGCAGGAGAAGTTCAATCTCACCTACATCTTCATCGCCCACGACCTGTCGGTCGTCGAGCACATCAGCCAGCGCGTCGCCGTCATGTACCTCGGCAGAATCGTCGAAATCGCGCCGGCGCACGAGCTCTACGCCTCGCCGAAGCATCCTTACACCGAGGCGCTGCTGTCCGCCGTGCCGATCCCCGATCCGCAAGTGAAGCGCAAGCGGATCAAGCTCGAAGGCGACGTGCCGAATCCCATCAACCCGCCGCCCGGTTGTCATTTCCACACGCGCTGTCCGATCGCAGAGGCCCGCTGCCGGACGGAGGTGCCGAAGCTCGTCGAGGGGCGCAACGGTCATTGGGTTGCGTGCCATCTCAGACATGCTTGAACCGATACCCGTCGCAAACCAGGGGTTTCTGCTCCCGTCGCAACGGCAAACTGCGGCGTATCGGCGTGGCTCTGCGGCCCATGGCGCCGCGCCTGCGGTGGGATCGCCACGGTCTGCCTGCGGCGCGGGATCGGTTCGGTTCAGAACGCGCGAGGAATGCAGCCATGCTCAGGTTCTACTTCAACGGCTCCCCCAATCCGACGAAGGTTGCGCTCTTCCTGGAGGAGGCCGGGCTCGCCTACGAGCCCATCCCGGTCGACACGCGCAAGGGCGAGCAGTTCAGGCCCGAGTTCCTCAAGATCAATCCGAACGCAAAGGTACCGGCGATCGTCGACGCCGATGCAACCGTGTTCGATTCAAACGCCATCCTGCTCTATCTCGGTGAGAAGACCGGCCGGTTCATGCCCGCGTCACCGGCGGCCCGCGGCGAGCTCCTGTCGTGGCTGATGTTCGTTGCCACCGGCGTCGGTCCCTACTCAGGTCAGGCGGTCCACTTCAAGCATTTTGCGCCGAAGGGAAATGATTACGGGAACACCCGCTACCAGTTCGAGGCGATGCGTCACTACGCGGTCGCCGATGAGCGGCTGGCGTCGCGCCGCTACCTGCTCGGCGATACCTACACCATCGTCGACATGGCGCTGTGGGGCTGGGCCCGGCTCGTTCCGTTCGTCACGAGCGATGAGGCCTGGTCCAAGCTCCCCAACCTGAAGCGCCTCGTCGACGAGATCAGCGCGCGACCTGCGGCGCAGCGCGCCGTCGCCCTCAAGGATCGCTTCGCGTTCAAGACCGACTGGGATGCGGACGCAAAGCGGCACATGTTCAAGCACATGGCGGCAGAGTAGGGTTGCGGCCACGCCGCCACGGCGCAGTCGCGCGGTGCATCCCTCGCCCGCCTCGACGGGACGGTTTCCGCCTCGAGCGGCGCGAGGCCGCAAGAGCGCATCGTCATGCAGCACGAGCCCGATACGGTCGACCAGACGACGGAAGCCGGGGCCAAGGCCGTCAAGTCCGTGACGCTCGCCTTGCAGGGCGGCGGCGCACACGGGGCCTTCGCCTGGGGCGTGCTCGACCGGCTTCTCGAGGACGAACGGCTCAGGATCGAGGCGATCAGCGCGACGAGCGCCGGGGCGATGAATGCGGTCGTGATGGCCTACGGCTATTCCCGCGGCGGCATCCGGGGCGCGCGCGGCAAGCTCGAGGAGTTCTGGCGCAAAGTGGCGACGAGCGGCAGCATTTGGAATCCCGCGCGCGCGTTTCCGTGGGATTCGTGGATGCGCGCTGCCGGCCTCAGCGCCGATCTCACCCCGTCATTCCTCGCCTTCCAGGCGATGACGCATCTTTTCTCCCCATACGACTTCAATCCAGCCAATTTCAATCCTCTGCGCGATCTCTTGTGCCGGGTCGTCGACTTCAAGCACCTCGCCGCGTGCCCGATCACGACCCGGCTCTATCTCAGCGCGACCAACGTGCGCACCGGCAAGATCAAGGTCTTCGAAAACAAGGACCTGTCCGTCGACGTTGTGATGGCGTCGGCCTGTCTGCCCTTTCTCTTTCAGACTGTCGAGATCGACGGCGAGGCCTACTGGGACGGCGGCTTCATGGGCAATCCGGCAATCTTTCCCCTCATCTACCGTAGGGGCTCGCGCGACGTCATCATCACCCACATCAACCCCATCACGCGCCGCGACATTCCTCGGACCGCGCCTGAGATTTTCGACCGCATGAACGAGATCGCCTTCAATTCCTCGCTCATGCGCGAGATGCGGGCGATCGCCTTCGTCACCCGACTGATCGACGAGGGCGCGCTCGACGCCGCCCGCTATTCGCGGATTCTCATCCACTCGATCCGCGACGATGACCGCATGTCGGCGCTCGGGGCGGCGAGCAAGTTTGACACGGACTGGGCCTTTCTGTCGGAGCTTCGCCATGCCGGTCGCGCCTGCGCCGACCGCTGGCTTGCCCAGAACTTCGAGCAGATCGGGCGAACTTCGACGGTGGCGCTCGGTGAGGTATTCCTGTGACCCGTCACCGCCCCGGACGCGAAGCTCTGCCATCCCAGGCGACAGCGCAGACGGGGCGAGTATACTCGGCGCCGGACAAGACAAGCGGAGGCGCGGAATGTCGGCGAAAAAGACCCCTCAGTCACTCAGATCCTATCGCTGGCTCGGCGTCCAGGACCTGCGCGCCTTCGGGCACCGGTCGCGCTTGCGTCAGATGGGCTATGACGAAGGCGACTGGGGCAAGCGCCCCGTGATCGGCATCCTCAACACCTGGAGCGACATCAACTCCTGCCATGCGCATCTGCGCGAGCGCGCCCAGGACGTGAAGCGCGGCGTTCTGCAGGCGGGCGGCTTTCCGCTTGAGCTGCCGGCCATTTCGCTCGCCGAGCCGTTCCAGAAGCCTTCGACCATGCTCTACCGCAACCTGCTGGCGATGGAGACCGAGGAGCTCCTGCGCTCCTACCCGATCGACGGCGCGGTCCTGATGGGCGGCTGCGACAAGACCACGCCGGCGCTGCTGATGGGCGCCTTCAGCATGAACGTCCCGGCGATCTTCATGCCGGCGGGGCCGATGCTGCGCGGCAACTGGCACGGCGAGG